>CAZUGK010000074.1:0-5501 GCA_964619815.1 uncultured Clostridiaceae bacterium
CTTGCGATAGATGTACTGAGAAAAAGGCCTGACGGATATCATGACGTATCAATGATTATGCAGTCAGTTGCATTGTATGACACAATTACAGTAAGGGCTCTAAAGGGAGAAATCAAAATTACTGCCAACACTGACAAAATACCTGCTGATAAAGGGAATATAGTATATAAAGCAGCCGAATTCTTAAAGACTAAATACAATGTCAAGGAAGGCGTGCATATAAGCATTGACAAGACAATACCTGTTGCTGCGGGACTGGCCGGAGGAAGTGCAGACGCAGCACTTACACTGAAGCTCCTTAATAAGGCATGGGATTTGCGGCTTTCTAAGAGCGAGATTCTGGAAGCGGGAAAAAAGCTGGGTTCAGATGTGCCTTTCTGTATTCAAGGAGGCACAGCCCTGGCGGAGGGCTTGGGCGAAAAGCTGACACCCCTGTCCGGAGTTCCGGATTGTATCATTCTGCTGGCTAAGCCCGCTTTGAGCATATCCACGAAAGAGGTTTATGAAGGCTTGAACCTGGAGGATATCAAAGAAAGGCCGGATATCAAGAATATGATCAGATGCATAGATAAAAGCGATCTTGAGGGTATTGCGGACAATATGTGCAATGTGCTGGAGACAGTTACAATAAAAAAATGTCCTCAGATAGAGGAGTTAAAGGAAAGACTGGTGGAATACGGTGCCCTGGGCAGCATGATGAGCGGCAGCGGGCCGACAGTATTTGGAATTTTCAAGGATAATGCATCTGCATATAATGCATATGATCATATAAAGGACATGGTAAGTGAAATTTTTGTGGTTAAAACTATCAATCAAACTTGGGATTTTTAATCTTTTGTGTTTAATTTTTCTATCGGGAGGCGATAATAATGGAAAACGACTTTCTTGAACTGAAGTTGGACAACTATAAGCCTTTAAGGGAAGTAGTTTTTGAATCGGTCAGAGGGGCCATTATCTCAGGAGTATTGAAACCTGGGGAAAGGCTTATGGAGGTGCAGCTTGCAGAAAAGCTTGGAGTAAGCAGAACTCCTATCAGGGAAGCAATAAGGAAGCTTGAACTGGAAGGCTTAGTCGTAATGATGCCTAGAAAGGGTGCATATGTCGCCGATCTTTCCATAAAGGATATTACTGATGTGCTGGAAATCAGGGCGGCACTGGAAGGCCTTGCTTCAGGGCTTGCAGCTCTGAGAATAACCGACGAGGAGATCGAGGAGCTTGAATTAACCGCTCTGAAGTTTCACCAAGCTATAGAAGCAGAAGACTTTGATGGGATTTTGCAGGGAGACATTGATTTCCACGACAAAATATTTAAGGCTACCAGAAATGAGAAGCTGCTGCAGATAAATAACAATCTGAGGGAGCAGGTCCAACGGTTCAGAATAATGTATATAAACAAATCAAATAAGTCAAAGGACCTGGCAAAAGAGCATTATGCAATAGCTGAGGCGGTTTCCCAGAGAAACATGGATATGGCTGAGAAGCTTGCTAAAAAGCACATCGAGAATGCAGAAAAATATATATTGAATGAGATCAGCAATACACCATAGGAGTTGGTTTTCATGCCAAACCATGAGTAGGGGTGCCCATGGGGTGTCCGCATAAGGAAAGAAGGATTGAGCTAAGTGGATGTTATAGTCCTTGCAGGGGAAAAAAAGGATATTAACAACAGTGGTGAAGAAAAAATCAATAAAGCCTTTTACAAAATCAAGGATAAGCACATGATAGAATATGTGCTGGAAACCCTTAGAAAATCCAGTACAATAGGGAAAATTGCAGTGGTAGGGCCAAAGGATAAGCTGCAGCCTGTGATTGGGGATATTGTAGATTATATAATTGAAGGCACCGATTCCATAGTATCGAATGTACTTTTGGCATTGGAGCATTTTCCTGATGATAAGGAAATCCTTATAGTGACCTCTGATATCCCAATGATTACAAGAGAAGCAATCGAGGACTTTATCGAAAGATGCAGGCAGAAGGATGTTGACCTGTGTTACTCTATTGTGGACAAGAAGGTCAACGATCAGAAATACCCGGGAGTCAGGAGAACCTATGCACGGCTTTGGGAAGGCCAGTTTACGGGAGGGAATGTTTTTTATTTAAATCCTGCCGTGAAGGATAAATGCAAGGATTTTGTAGAAAAGATGCTCGAGTATAGGAAAAGCCCTGCCAAAATGGCCGGTGTCCTGGGCTTTGGGTTTCTGTTAAGGCTGGCTCTTGGTATTCTGACTATTAACGCTATTCAACGTAAATGTGAAGCTCTTCTGGGAATAAGAGGAGCGGCAATTATCTCCCCCTATCCCGAAATAGGCAATGATGTAGATCGACTAAGCGACCTCGAATTCATAGAAAAATACATGTAGTACCAAAAGAACCCATCGACAATTAAATGCCGATGGGTTCTTTTGTTGGTATCTTTTCCCCGCGACCTCGAAACCACGGAACCTCGAAACCCAATGCATATATCAACCGCCTTTTGTAAAAAATAACACTTTAGGAAAGGGTGAATTTGGAATGTTCAGCGTTATAAAGGAAAACATCAGGGGTTTCCTGGATGTTACAGTGGTAATTACTATGGTAGCTATTGGCACATTTGCAATAATCGGCGACTATATGTATTTCAAAAAGATGAAGTACAAAAAGGATGCGGCTGCATCCCTGGGGATTGGGGTTGCATGCATATTGCTGCCCTTTGTTCTTTTATTAATCAGCAAACTATAGTCATACTGAGAGGGAGGCATTATTATGGGCTTTTTTTCATCCAGGAGAAACAGTGCGGCAAAAAAAGAAAATGTAGAAGGTAAACTGATAAATTCCAAGAGTATAGAAGAAAACACCAGAAGGCTGAAAGAACGCCTTAAAGACTGTGATGATATAGTTTATAAGGAATTTAGAGTAGGTGAAGAACAGAAGTTTAAGTTTCTGCTTGTATATACGGATGGAATGAGCAGCAGGGATATGCTGAATGAAGCGGTTTTGAACGCTTTGATGGTTCACGTAAGGGAAGTTCCTCCTGATACGCATGAGCCTGGGGAAGAGCTGTATAAACTGGTAAGGTATGGAGGGCTGCCTGCCTCTGAGCTTGCAGACAAGGACAATCTGGAAGATGCAATTCTTGCCATACTTATCGGAGATGCAGTTCTTTTCATAGATACTGCCGAAAAATGCATTATAATAGGCGCCAAGGGCTGGCCCATGAGAAGTGTGTCGGAGCCAAACACCGAGTCGCTTATAAGAGGACCCAGGGACGGCTTTACAGAAACCTTCAGGGTAAACACTGCACTGGTGAGAAGGAGAATAAGGGACCATAGGCTGAAGCTGAAACAGCTCCGGGTAGGAAAGAGAAGCTTCACAGATGTCGGGGTTATGTACATAGAGGATATTGTAACCCCTGAGCTGGTGGAGGAAGTAATACGAAGGATCAAGACAATAGATATCGATGCAATAATAGAGAGTGGTTATATTGAACAGCTGATAGAGGATAATTATTTGTCGCCTTTTCCCCAAATAAATGTCACTGAAAGGCCTGATGAGGTTGCGGCATCACTCTATGAAGGAAGGGTAGCAATATTGGTAGACAATTCACCCTTTGCCCTCATAGTTCCTACAACCTTAAACAGCCTCTTTCAATCACCCGAGGATTATTATGACAGGTGGTATGTTGCATCAATACTGAGAACTATAAGATATTCAGCCAGCATAATATCGCTGCTGCTTCCTGCTTTATATATAGCCGTCACTTCCTTTCACCCGGGCATTCTGCCGGTAAAGCTTGTATTATCAATAGCGGGGGCAAGGAAAGGGATTCCATTCCCCGCAATAATTGAAGCCTTCCTGATGGAAGTGACCTTTGAGCTGCTCAGGGAGGCCGGGTTGAGGCTGCCTGTGCCGATAGGCAGTGCCATCGGTATTGTAGGCGGTATTGTAATAGGCTCGGCTGCTGTGGAAGCCGGAATAGTCAGTCCGATTATGGTTATTATTGTGGCGATAACTGCGATATCCTCCTTCTCAATTCCCAACTACAGCCTCTCGGTAGGCTTCAGGATGCTCAGGTTTTTACTTATGGTTTTTGCCGGAGTCCTGGGACTGTATGGAATCATGCTCGGTGTGCTTCTGATAGCGAGCCACCTTGTAAAGCTGAAAAGCTTTGGGATACCTTATATGTCGCCATATGTATCCTTCGTGGGCAGTGACTTCAAGGATACTATAGTAAGAGTGCCTGCTTTTCTTATGGGCAAGAGGCCCCTTATACTTACGAGGAATAAAATAAGACTCAAAAACAACAGGCCCTTGATAAACCGGAAAGAAAAGGAGGGTGATAATGATGATAAAAAATAACGATAGAATATCACCTTACCAGATTGCGATGATAATTATAATGACAGTAATCTCTGTAGGTGTATTCTCCATTGCCGCTGATGCAGCCGAAGCCGTTGGCACAGACGGCTGGCTGATAATTGCCATTGCCGGAGTAATAAACGTATTGGCTGTAACTGTAATAGTCAAGCTGAACTCAAGGTTTCCGGGGAAAACCTTTGCCGAATATAGCCAGACTATAATAGGAACCATTCCGGGCAAGGTATTGACGTCGTTATTCGCCATTTACATGCTCCTTATCATAGCTCATGTGACAAGAACCTTCACTGAGGTTGTAAAGATGTTCCTTCTGTTCAGGACACCAACTGAGGTGATCATGCTGAGTCTTATTCTGATTTGTACATATATCGTAAGGGGCGGGGCCGAATGTATTGCCAGGATAAGTGAATTGCTGTTCCCTATTCTGTTTATCCCCTTTTTTATAATATTGATGTTTGGGTTCCCGGTAATGGATTTCAGCAATCTGCTTCCTGTATTTCAAACATCACCTGGGAAAATGCTTACTGCCATTCCTGCACTAATATTCAACTTTGGGGGGATAGAGGCTATACTTTTCTATATGGGCTTTATGAAAGATCCCAGAAAGGCTTATAAGCCGGCCATATTTGCTGTCCTGTTCATAACCTTTTTTTTAGTTATGATAACTGTTTTTTGTACAGCTACTTTCGGGAAAAATGTAACTCAGCTGTATATATGGCCTTTAGTCAGCTATTTAAGGGCAATCAGCCTCCCGGGACTTTTTATTGAACGTCTGGACGGGTTCATACTATCCCTCTGGATGCTGACAGTATTCAGCACCATTGTATCGGCTTATTTTATAGTAAGCTATTCAATATCAAAAGTAGCAGGGACAAAGGAGCAGAAACAGTATGTACTTCCGATGGCAATATTGATTTATTATTTCGCGTTGCAGCCCAGCAGCCTGGCTGAAATGTACGAATGGGGAGCAGCTATCTTCCCGTATTCCATAACTTTTTTTCTGTATGTGATGCCTGTTACATTGCTAATGATAGCCAAGTTCAGAAAACTGGGGGTGCATTAGAGTGAAAACCAAGATGAATGTAAGAGTGGCTGCAGTGCTTCTGTCGTGCATGCTGCTGCTGACAGGCTGTTGGGATAAAGTA
>CAZUGK010000074.1:5511-19618 GCA_964619815.1 uncultured Clostridiaceae bacterium
TATAAAACAGGCTTTTTGTGCTGAGAATTGGAGTCGACTTTGTAACGGATGGAGGAAGGAATGTTCCCGGGGACAAATACACTCTTACCTTTGTGGCTCCTATGGTGGAGAAGGTAAAGGGTGGGGGCGGGACAGCCTTTAGTACATACAAAACAGTGGATAATAGTGTTATCATGTCATTGTCACAGCTTTTGGAGAGGTTTTCCCAGAAGCAGTTTTTCGGGCATACCAGAGTTATAATCTTTGGTGAGGATATATTGAAAGACAAGAAGATTTTGAAGGAAGTAATAGATGGTGTTTCCAGGTACCACGAACTGCATAACAGCATGTATGCATACATAGTGTCCGGCCGGGCAGAGGATGTGTTCAGGGTGGAGCCTGTGTATGAAAACCTCCTTATGCCATATATTGCCGGAATAACGGAAAACAGCGATTACAATTCAAGAATTTTGAAGATGAGTCTTCTTGATATGATAATAATGCTGACTAATCATAAAGGCGGTTTGGTTATTCCCAGGATTACTCCCGAAGAAAAAGAGGTAAAAATGAATGGTGCAGGTGTCCTGAAGGATTATAAGCTTATCGGATACCTGGAAGATCAAGAGGTTGCAGTATACAGCTGGCTGACTGACAAAGCCCGGGGAGGAAATATTACAGTAGAACACGAGAATGCCACGATAGCTTTCAGGCACTTTACTTTCAACAGGAATATCAAGCTGTCCAAGGTAGAGGGCGGGAAAATATACCTGACCTATAATATGGAGACTGAAGGAAGTATAGAGGAATTCATACTGGGTCAGAAGATACTTGAGGATGCTACTCTAAAGGAAATTGATAAGAAAATAGAAAAAAAGATAGAGAGCGAAAGTGAGAAGCTCATAAAAAGGTTCCAGGAGGAATTCGTAATTGACCTTATTGGAGCAGGGGACTATCTGAGCAAGCACCATCCAAGCCTGTACAAAACTATAGAAAATGACTATGATAAATATTTTTCCGAGAATGTTGTCATAAACGTAAATGCCGACGTCCATATAAGGAGAGTAGGATTAGTAAAGTAGTGAACGGTTAATAACTGCTTTACTGAATAAATCCTTCAAAACATGGCAAAGATTATTATATCAGTCACTAGTCGCGAGTCTCTGGTCCCGAGGTTCAAGAAATGGCTTCGAAGCGCTACTCAACTCTAGAGACTAGTGACTAGAGGCTAGCGACTATACAAATTTGGAGGGTTTATCAAATGAAATATAAAATTGTTTTTTTTCTGCTAATTACATTTTTCATATTCGGCACGCTTATGAATATTTACATAAATACCGATAAGGAACTTTCTGACGTGCCGGACAAAATAATAAGGCTCCATGTTGTTGCCAACAGCGATTCTCCTGAGGACCAGCAGCTTAAGCTTCAGGTGAGGGATAAGGTAATAAACAGCATGAGTGAAAGATTTGAGGGGCTTAAGGATATAGCAGAAGTAAAAGGCATTATTGAGGGAAGTCTTGGGGAAATAGAGGCCATAGCAAGAGAGACCATAGAAGAAAATGGTAAGCTCTATGATGTCAAGGCTGCATTTGCAAAAACCGAGTTCCCCACCAAGGTATATGGAAATCTTACACTGCCTGCAGGTGAGTATCAGGCTTTGAATATCGTAATAGGAAAGGGCGAAGGGAAAAACTGGTGGTGTGTAATGTTTCCGCCGCTGTGCTTCATAGATGTCGCTCACGGAGTAGTTCCTGAAAAAACTATGAAGGAGCTCAAAAAATCACTTACAGATGAGGAATACAGGCTGCTCCTTTCCTCCAGAACAGAAGAGAAGATGCCGGTAAAGCTCAGGTTTAAAATCCTTGAACTGGCAAAAAGAATGAACCTGAAGCTTGCCAAAATCAGTAACAGAAATTAGAAAGCAATCAATGAATGAATAAAACACCTCTTGTTACAAAAAATAAGAACAGGAGGTGTTTTTAGTGTCTAAAGATAAATTAAAGAGATTGATTCCTTTTATAGTAATAGTATTCATATATGCCGGCTTTGGAGGCTGGATTTATAACAGCTACATGACTTCCCAAATCAGCAGCGAAGCCGGAACCGCAGTTTTGAAATGGGGCTCCAGGGGCGAGCAGGTAAGAAAAGTGCAGCGGAGATTAAAGGATTGGGGCTACTATAAAGGGTCTGTGGATGGAATATATGGCTGGAGAACGGCAGTTGCAGTAAAAGCCTTTCAAAGGAAGCACGGACTTAAGGCAGACGGCGTAGTAGGCAAAGCGACCGCAAATGCCCTTGGTGTAAATATAGGAGCTGCAACGACAGCAGCAAGAAAAAGTACATCAAGAAGCAACGAAACCTATACCCTTGCCCAAGCAATTCACGGTGAGGCAAGAGGTGAGCCTTATACAGGGCAGGTAGCCGTTGGAGCAGTTATTTTGAACAGAGTGGATGATCCAAGATTTCCCAATACAATTGCAGGTGTAATATTTCAGCCGGGTGCATTTACGGCCGTAGCTGACGGGCAGATGTTCCAGCCCCCGGGAGACAGCGCGTTGAAGGCAGCAAGAGATGCTTTGAACGGCTGGGATCCTTCAGGGGGAGCAATATATTACTATAACCCGGCTAAAACAAGCAATAAGTGGATTTGGTCAAGACCTATCATAAAGGTAATAGGAAAGCACTATTTCTGCAAATAAGGAGGAAGGAGGGAATACTATGAAGCTATTTAAAATGCAGCTCAATAGAAAGCAATATCATAAAGTAATGGTGGTGTTTGGTGCAGCTTTGATACTTACAGGTTTCTTTGCATATAACACATACACTGAGAAAAAGCAGTATCAGACATTTTTGCAGAACAACTATCAGCGCTCCTTCAGAGAGCTTGTGACAAATGTGGAGAATATCAAGCTGCTGCTTGAGAAGGCTGAAATATCGGCATCATCTCTGCAGAGCAACGCTCTGATGACCCAAACCTGGATGCAGTCTTATTCGGCGGCAGAAAATTTGGGACAGCTGCCGATAACCCATGTTGCATTAAGCAAAACAGCAAAATATCTTAACCAGGTAAGCGATTATAGTTATAGTCTTTCAAGAGTCAATGCCCAGAACAAGACCATAAGCGATAAGGACATGGATCAGGTGTCAAAGCTGAGGGGCTATGCGGGGGATCTGTTGGGAGAACTTCATAAAATGGAAGCAGATGTAGCGCAGGGAAAAATAAAATTCGGCGAAATGCGGAAACAAGGCAAGCTCATACTTAAGAGAGCATCCGAGGATGCGGTGGCAGTCAGCTTCGGCAAT
The DNA here is from genome assembly GCA_964619815.1 of uncultured Clostridiaceae bacterium. Taxonomy (GTDB): domain Bacteria; phylum Bacillota; class Clostridia; order Lutisporales; family Lutisporaceae; genus BRH-c25. The sequence continues at coordinate 8,794 of CAZUGK010000074.1, forward strand.
ATGGAGGATAAGTTCAACAACTACCCATCAATGATTTATGACGGGCCTTTCTCGGATAATGTCATAGAAGGAAAACCAAAGGGCCTGGAGGGTGAAGACATAAGCCTTGATGCGGCAAAAGAAAAAGCAAAAAAATTCGTTGGGGCGGATAAGGTAGGCAAAATTATTGAAACCAGTTCAGGCAAAGGCAAAATACATACCTTTGGCTTGGAGGTTATTCCCAAGGACAACGACAGGAGCAAATCAATAAGTATAGATATAACAAAAAAAGGCGGATATCCGCTGTGGATGCTGGATCCCAGGAATATACCCGAAAAGAAGCTGACAGACCGGCAAGCCAGCGATAAGGCGCAGAGATTCCTTAAGGCGCAGGGTTTCGGAGAGCTAACAGAAACATATTTTTTAAAGAATGACAATACTACTACCATAACCTATATCGGAGTGTCAAAAGAAGGTGTTTTAATATACCCTGACCTGCTTAAAGTCAAGGTGGCCCTAGATAATGGGGAAATTGTAGGCTTTGATGCCTATCAATATTTAATGTCCCACAGGAAGCGTGATATTCCTAAGCCAAAATTGACCGAAGCGGAAGCAAGGAAGAAGATCAGCCAGAAGCTTAAGGTAGAAAGGGTAAAGCTGGCGATAATTCCGCTGCCCGGTGACAAGGAACAGCTTTGTTATGAATTTAAAGGAAAGTATAACCAATCAGACTACTTTGTTTATATTAATGCAAATACAGGATATGAAGAGAATATACTTAAGATTATAAAGGATGAAGACGGAACGCTCACACAATAATGCTTCCATATAAGCTGGCAAAGAAGATTACATAATTTTTCTTCACATAAAGCCGGCTCAAAATACAGAAAATATAGATGTACAGCAGAGTCAAAAGCAGCATATGGTGCTAGCATTAAAAACGCGATTAGATACGCTGTATAAGGAGGATTAGCTATGAGTAGGAATAGAGGAATGATGTCGGAAAATCTTAAATACGAAATAGCTAGAGAACTCGGTGTAGACAGTATAGTAAATACTGAAGGCTGGGGAGGAGTGTCCTCAAGGGATTGCGGAAACATCGTCAAAAAGGCTATAGAAATAGCTGAGAGAAGCTTGAGTGGCAGCAGATAGCAAGTAAAAGCCGGGGCAGACCAACAAATTGGTTTGCCCCGGCTTTTTTTTGTTTGATTAATAATATCCATGAGAGTAGAATAATAATATAATAAAATATGTATGTATTTGTAGGGAGCGGCGCCCTCGTCGTTCCGGGTAAAGCATAGAACTATATATTTTAATAGCTTGGAGGGTGTCTTATGAGTAAAAGGTTAAATGTTGCTGTGGTTTTCGGCGGAAAGTCCGGAGAACATGAAGTGTCGCTTATGTCTGCAACTAATGTAATAAAAGCGATTAATAAGGAAAAATACAATATTCATATGATAGGAATAACCAAACAGGGTAAATGGATGGCATACAAGGGAGAAGTGGATAAAATAGCAGATGGTAGATGGGAGAAGGAAGCAGCCGGAATTGACCGGGATGAGACAATCAATCTGCTATTCTCAGGGATTTTCGCAGGAGAGACTGAAAACAGGATAGATGTGGTTTTTCCGGTACTGCATGGGCCCAACGGAGAGGACGGTACTGTACAGGGACTTCTTGAAATGCTGGATATCCCATATGTAGGCTGTGGTGTTATGGCATCAGCACTGGGAATGGATAAGGCGTTTTCCAAGCAGTTGTTCAAGGATGAAGGGCTTCCGGTAGGCAATTATGATGTTATAATGAAGACAGATATAATAAAGGATATAAATATTATAATTAGTCGTCTTGAGTCAAAATTCAGATATCCTGTTTTTGTAAAACCGGTGAATATGGGATCTAGTGTAGGAATCAGCAAGGCCCATAATAGGATGGAACTGATTGAAGGGCTCAGAGAAGCGTCGAAATATGATCGAAAGGTAATAGTTGAGGAGTTTATAAATTGCAGGGAGCTTGAATGCTCTGTCTTAGGAAACAATGAACCGATCGTATCAGGTGTTGGAGAAATCATTCCAAGTCGTGAATTTTATGATTATGAAGCTAAGTACTTTGATGATGGCAAATCAGCTCTTATTATACCCGCAAATCTGGATGAGAGTGTCGCAGCGGAGATTCGCAGCATTGCTAAAAAGGCATATATGGCTTTAGATTGCTGCGGAATGGCCAGAGTAGACTTTTTCATGGAGAAAAGCACAAAGAAGATATATATTAATGAACTCAACACCATACCCGGCTTTACTAAGATCAGCATGTATCCAAAGCTCTGGGATGCAGCCGGAATAGGTTACAGTGAGCTTATCGACAGACTGATAGAATTAAGCATTGATATATATAATCAAAAAAGAAACATTCAAATGACTTTTGAAAAGGAGGATAAAGTTGCAGCCAGGGGAGAAAATTAGAGAATTTTGATACTGATCCGACCGGTACAACACCTTAAGCTATTCATGCTATAATGAATCAGAAGCTGTGTAGTTGAACATATCTTAATAATGAGAGGTGACTAAGAGTGTAGAGCGAATACATCCTTTTTCATCTCTTTTATTATATGCTGAAGAGGAACGGACTTCCGTATCTCACAGGAATAAATGATTCCATAAGCACTCTTGAAAACTTAAAGCATATGAATTATGATTATTATGTTCCCAGCCATGGTGAGACTCTTACGGAGCCCGGAGATACTCTGGATGCCAATATCATGATACTTAAGGATACTGTCCGGTACATAGGCGATATTTGCAGCAAACCCATGGACAGGGAGGAAATCGTAGCAAAAATGGTTGAACGGTTTGACATAAAGCGGAACATAACACAATACTACCTGACTGTTTCCACCGTGTCAGCCTTTCTATCCTATATGTCGAATGAGGGAATACTCACAACAATTTTTGAAGATAATAAACTGAAATTTGTTAAAAAGTAGATTTCGGGGTTTCGAGGTTCCGAAGTCCAGCCCCAGCCCTCGAAACCCCGTGACCTCGAAACCCCGAACCCCATATCCCATAATCAAAGGAATGATATAATTATGAGCGAAGGCAAACCAATAAAAGTGCATATAAAGTCCTCCCAATCTGACAGCCAGGGTATCGCCGACAGTATGGAGTTTTATACCGAGGGCAGATACTATGAAAAGAAGGGCAGCAGATATATCAGCTATGAGGAATCTGAGATATCGGGGCTGGATGGGACTACTACAATTTTAAAGCTGGGAAATGAAGAAGCCATTCTTATGAGAAGCGGAGGGTTAAGCTCAAGAATGGTTTTTCGGGTAGACTGCGAAACAAAAAATACATACCGGACAGAATATGGGGTATTTGAGCTGTCTATCCTGACACAAAAGCTTGACATTAATGTTTGTAATAACATGATAAATAGTGTATACTTGAAATACGAGCTCAGTATCAACTCAGGCGAAGCCTACACAAATGAAATGAATATAAGAATATCTTATCCAGTATAGTATAAACAGCAGGTAGCATATACCTGCTTATAAAATGAGCCCCACGCCGAATAATCGGCATCTGCCTGATACTGAAGAAAGGAGGAAGATAGATTGCTAAGTTCATTATTCAAGGAAAACATTGAGGATATTCTGGACAATATTGAAGAAGGCATTCATATAGTTGACAGCTCGGGAAGAATAGTATACTACAACAAATTTGCAGCGGAATTGGATAGTATAAACCCGGAGGATGCTTTAGGAAGACATATATTGGAGATATATCCGTCTCTGACAGAGGATACCAGCACCATATTGAAGACCATAAAGTCAGGGAAGCCGATTCTGAATTATCAGCAGGCCTTCAAGAACTATAAAGGTGTTGAGATAGTCACCATCAATTCTACCATTCCGATAATTTCAAGAAAACGTGTCATAGGTGCTCTTGAGGTTTCGAGAGACATAACAATGGTAAAGAAGCTTTCTGAAAAGGTTGTGGATTTGCAGGCAGAACTTTTAAAGGATGTAAAGGCAGAAAAGGTTGAAAAGAGCAATGACGGAAGTAAGGCTGTTTTTAATTTTGCAGATATAATCGGAATTTCCGAAGTAATGTTGAAGCTTAAAAAAGATGCTCTGACAGTAGCCTCCTCGCCATCACCTGTTATGGTGTACGGGGAAACAGGTACGGGAAAGGAACTGCTTGTGCATGCCATACACAATGCAAGCCCCCGAAGGGATAAGCCTTTTATTGCCCAAAATTGTGCGGCACTTCCCGAAACCTTGCTTGAAAGCATACTATTCGGCACAATAAAAGGCAGTTTCACCGGTGCGGAAACTCGGCCGGGACTTTTCGAGATAGCCAATGGCGGAACCTTGTTTCTGGATGAAATCAACTCAATGTCACTGCAGCTGCAGGCAAAGCTGCTCAGAGTGATACAGGATGGAAATGTGAGAAGGGTCGGTGACACAAGAACCATTCATGTGGATGTGAGGATAGTGACGGCTATAAATATTGACCCGAGACAGGCACTGCAGGATAAGACTCTCAGGGACGACCTGTTTTTCCGTCTAAGCGTAATATCCTTGAAAATTCCTGCCTTAAGGGAAAAGAGAGATGACATACCTCTTCTCATAGAGCATTTTATCAGGAAATACAACAAAAAACTGCATAAAAACGTCAAGCATGTCAACTATGATGTTGAGCAGTTTTTTATGGAATATTCCTGGCCGGGAAATATCAGAGAATTGGAGCATGCCATAGAGGGCGCCATGAATATTGCTGATGGAGAGACAATTGACAGCAAGTGCCTGCCCTATTATCTGGCGGAGATATTCAGAAAATCCGAAGTAAATACGGAGGAGCATGAGATTAAGTCCTTGAAAGAAACAATGTACAATCTTGAGAGGAATCTCATAGGAAAAGCTCTCAAAAAGAGCGAGGGCAATGTAACAAAAGCGGCAGAGGTGCTTGATATACCAAGACAGACACTTCAGTACAAAATAGGCAAATACAATATCAAAATGTATGATGCCGGATTTTAGGCAATGGCTTGAATAATTGGACGGAAGTTATAAAAAAGTACTCATTAATCAATGAGTACTTTTTTATTGAAGTAATTGGATAGTCTTAGAGATATGCGGGTTTTGCTCCGGGATTATTTAAAAAATCATCAGCTTCGGTATACTTGGCATATAATTTGCTTGTGTTAATAAAGTAACAAGTAGTAATGACCCCCTGTGCCATTCCATTTATGGAGCTGTCATAGGGCGTCTTTTGTATGAAATGGTGCCCCCCACCATTGCATATGTAGGGGTGGATATCCACGCCCACTGCTGCAGAGGCGGCAGACATTGCCTGTCTAATATATTTAAGGAGGAAAATGCATATGAAAAAAGGATGCAAATTTGGTACTCACAGGGTAATCGAACCGGTTGGAGTATTGCCTCAGCCGGCAAATAAAATCGATAACAACATGGATGAGCTTTATGACAACGAAATACTTATCGACGTCCAGACACTGAATATCGACTCTGCAAGCTTCACACAGATAGAAGAGCAGGCTCAGGGCGATGAAAAGAAGATAGCCGAAATCATGTTGGGAATTGTTGAAAAGCAGGGTAAACACAGGAATCCTGTTACAGGCTCAGGCGGAATGCTAATAGGTACAATTGAAAAAATAGGATCTGCATTGGAAGGAAAGACTGACTTAAAAGTCGGCGACAAAATAGCAACACTTGTATCACTTTCACTTACTCCTCTCAGGATAGACAAAATCAAAGAGATAAGAAAAGACATCGATCAGGTAGATATAGACGGAAAAGCAATACTTTTCGAAAGTGGAATATATGCTAAGCTTCCGGCAGATATGCCTGAAAAGCTTGCTCTTTCCGCACTTGACGTAGCCGGCGCTCCGGCTCAGACAGCAAAGCTGGTTAAGCCTGGAGACACTGTATTCATAATAGGCGCAGGCGGAAAATCAGGTGTGCTCTGCAGCTATGAAGCAAAGAAAAGAGCAGGAGTAACAGGAAAGGTTATAGGCTGCTGCGGAAGCCCTAAGAGTGCAGAAAGATTAAAGAAGCTTGGTTACTGCGACGAAGTGTTTGTAGGAAATGCAAAAATGCCTGTTGAAGTAATGAACAAGGTTTCAGAATACACAAATGGAGAAATGGCTGATATCACAATAAACTGCGTAAATATACAGGATACAGAAATGACAAGCATACTTGCAACAAAGAATACAGGCCTGGTATACTTCTTCAGCATGGCAACAAGCTTTACAAAGGCAGCACTCGGTGCTGAGGGCGTAGGAAGCGACGTTACAATGATAATCGGAAACGGATATACAAAGGGACATGCGGAAATAACACTCCAGATACTCAGAGAAAGCAAAGAGCTGAGAGACCTTTTCACAGAACTGTATGCGTAATCAGTCACGAGTCACTAGTCGCTAGTCACTAGTAGGGAACGACGCCCTCACCGTTCCGCTGTAGGGACGAACAGTGTTCGCGTGCCTTCGAAGCCTCGGCTAAATACTAGAGACTAGTATCTAGAGACTAGAGACTGTTTTGGCGAAGCCAAAATATTTTTAAGGAGGTAAGTGCATTGAGAAATTATAAAGACATACCCTTATGGAAGGATGTTACCCCTGAACAGTGGAATGACTGGAAATGGCAGGTATCAAACAGAATCACAACAGTAGAACAGCTCAAGCAGGTAATAAACCTTACTCCTGAAGAAGAAGCAGGGGTGCACGAATGCCTGAAAACCTTAAGAGGAGCAATTACTCCATATTATGCATCTCTTATGGACCCTGATGACCCGAATTGCCCAATAAGAAAACAGGCTGTGCCTACTTCACAGGAGCTTCACAAAGCTGACGCAGATATGCTTGATCCTCTTCATGAAGATGAAGACTCACCGGTTCCGGGTCTGACTCATAGATACCCGGACAGAGCACTTCTTCTGATTACAGACCAGTGTTCAATGTACTGCAGACATTGCACAAGAAGAAGATTTGCAGGACAGCATGATGAGCAGATGCCTATGGAAAGAATAGACAAAGCAATAGAATATATCAGAAATACGACCGTTATAAGAGACGTGCTTCTCTCCGGCGGAGACCCATTGCTTGTAAATGATGACGTACTTGAGTATATTATCAGAAAGCTCAGGGAAATAGACCATGTAGAAATCGTTAGACTTGGTTCAAGAACTCCTGTGGTTATGCCTCAGAGAATAACCGACAACCTGGTTAACATGCTTAAGAAATACCATCCGGTATGGCTCAACACTCATTTCAACCATCCGAAGGAAATTACTCCTGAGTCTGTTGCTGCCTGCAACAAGCTTGCTGATGCAGGTATAGTACTTGGCAACCAGTCAGTACTTTTAAGAGGAGTAAACGACTGCGTGCATATAATGAGAGATCTTGTACATGGACTTGTAAAAATGAGAGTAAGACCTTATTATATTTATCAGTGCGACCTCTCAATGGGGATAGAGCACTTCAGAACTACAGTGTCAAAGGGTATTGAAATAATTGAAGGCTTAAGAGGACATACTTCAGGCTTCTGTGTACCAACCTTTGTTGTAGATGCACCCGGAGGCGGCGGAAAAACTCCGGTAATGCCTCAGTATGTGATTTCACAGAATAAGAAGAAGGTTATACTCAGAAACTTTGAAGGCGTTATCACCACTTACACTGAGCCTGAATATGTGGAAGAACCGTGCAACTGTGATGTTTGCAAGGGCAAGAGAGAAGATAAACTATCAGGTGTTGCAGGACTTCTTGACGGAAATGCAATGAACCTTGAGCCAACAGAAATGTTGAGAAAAGACAGGGCAAAAGCAAGAATGCCGAAGGAAAACAGCGGCGGCTGCTGCAGCGGCAGCAATTGCCACGAATAAATAATGTTATGGCGGATTTCCATTCCAGCCATTTGTAGGGGCGCCCACCGGGCGTCCACCTGTAGGGACGACAACCACTGAAGACACTGAAATCCACTGAATTCACGGCTGGACAAAATAAAGTCCTCCGTGTGTTCCGTGGATTTACCGTGTGTCCCGTGTTACCCGTTCCTCACATCACGAACCAGAAGGAGAATCTCCATGACCAATACCCGGCTTATAGATCTTATTTATCCTCAAAATAAAATAGTATCAATAGTAGGCACATCCAAGAATGCAGGTAAAACTGTGACTTTGAATGAGATAATCAGTCAGGCTTATGAAAAGGGAATAAAGTTGGGTCTCATTTCTACAGGCAGGGATGGAGAGAGGAAAGATGTGCTTACACAGACTGAAAAGCCTCCTATATATGTTTGCCGCGGTACAATACTGACTACGGTAGAAAGTGCCATAAAAGGAGAGCATGCAGGAATAGAGATATTCAGGGTGACTGACTACAACACCCCAATGGGGAGAGTCGTGCTTGGCCGTGCTGCTGAGGACGGATACGTGGAGATATCAGGGCCTCATTCATCCATGACAATAAAAGAAATGTGCTTTGAGATGCAAGGTCTGGGAGCGGAGCTTGTTCTAATCGACGGTTCCTTGGACAGGCGTGCCTCGGCAGCTCCGTATGTTTCTGACGGAACAGTTCTGGCGGCAGGCGCGGCATTGGCACGAAGCGTCAATGGGGTAGTGGAAAAAACCATGCATTTGATAAATACCTATTCAGTACCTGTAGTAGAAGATGAATATGCAAGAGATATAGCATACAATGCCATTGATATGGGAAAGACGGCTGTGGTTGCGCATGACGGCAGCATAACCTATCTTGATACAATTACTTCCCTCCAGTCAGGAAATATTATTTCGGAACACCTTAAGGAGGATACTGCCTGTATAGTCCTGAGCGGCTCTGCAACTGCCGGTACCATAAGGGAAATACTGCTGAACCGGAAAAGCTCCGTAAAAATCATTGTAAAAGATTCTACAAGAATTTTCATACCTGCGTCGGATTTCTGCATTCTTCAAAAAATGGGTATGGAGCTTCGGGTAGTAGAGAGTATAAATATAATTGCTGTAACAGTTAACCCGTATTCGCCCGAGGGCTATTACTTTGAACCTTCGGAATTCCTTGATACTATGAGGAATGCGGTACCTCAAATACCTGTTTTTGATGTCGTTCAGGGAGAATATTGATATGCTGATGGATGATAAAACAAGAGCAATATTGGAGTTTGAAAGAGTGCTGGCAGAACTGCACCCTATGACTCCTTTCGGCCAAAAACTGAAAAATGATATAAAAGCCTTTGAACTTAATGCCAAAGGAGAGTTATTGGAAGAACTGGACAGGGTGGCTGAACTGATGCAGCTTATAAATGTTCAGAGGACTGTTTTTGTTGAGATAAGAACGCAGATGAGGCTCATAAAGGACATAAGAAAATCGGTGGAAAGGTGCATAGCCGGCGGAGTATTGAGCATTGTAGAGTTTTTTGAGCTGAAGAATTTCGCATATATTGTCAAGTCGATATCAGAAAGCCAGAAACTGCTTCAATGGGCTGTGCCTGACAAATATAAAGTAAATGAGCTTCAATGGGTGGAGGCTGTGCTTGATCCCGAAAAAACAGGTATTAAGACTTTTTACATTTATGACAGCTACTCTGAAGCTTTGGCTGAAATCAGAAAACAGAAGGCGCAGTGCGAGCACAAGCTGGATAAATTAAAGAAGGAAGCCATAAAAAAAGCTGAAGCCGAGTTAGGGATTCCCATAAGAGCCAGCGGGGAGATAACAGTAAGCAAAAGCCAGACGGATCTTGTAGGAAAGCTTAACAGCAAAGCTATGCTTCAGGTTGCGGGAGAAACGTATATAAACGTGACCTACAGGATAAGACCCGATAACGAAATGCTTGAGCTTATGAAAAGCATAGAGTCAATGAAGTGTGATGAAGCAGTTGAAGAGGCATTGATACTTGAAAAGCTTTCAGCGCAGATTTCGGGCAGAGGCAATGAAATATTGGAGGATATGGATGTCATAGGAGAATTTGACCTGATTGTTGCAAAGGCATACATGGCCAACGGGTACAATGGAGTAAAGCCTTTGATATGTGATACAGCAAAGCTCACTATTATCAACGGAAGGCATCCTTTGGTAGAGGCAGGCCTAAGAAAAAAAGCCAAGACCTTTACACCCATAAGCGTAAACCTCAACAGGGGAGTAGCGCTTATAACAGGGGCCAATATGGGGGGCAAGACCGTATCCATGAAGATGATAGGTCTGCTTGCGGCAATGGCTCAGCATGGATTTCTCGTGCCTGCCGATTACATGGAAATGGGCATGAATGCTTTTATATATATTTCTGCAGGGGATGAGCAGTCAATTGATCTGGGGCTAAGCACCTTTGGAGCGGAAATCCGGTCGGTAAAGGAAGCACTGGTGAAGTCAGAAGAAAAAGGCCTGGTGCTTATAGATGAATTGGCCAGAGGAACAAACCCCCATGAGGGCTATGCAATTTCCAAAGCAATAATAAACTATCTTACAGATAAGCCTTGTATAACAGTAATAACAACCCATTTTGACGGACTCGTAACAGAAGGCATTAAGCATCTGCAGGTAAAAGGGTTGAGAAATATAGATTTTAAAAGTATAAAAGACCCTGATGCGATATCCGAATATATGGATTACACTCTCATTGAAGTTGAGGGTGAATCCAGGGTGCCACAGGATGCCATAAACATATCCCGCCTGATGGGCATACCGGAAGAGATACTGCAGCAGGCAGAAGAAATAATGAATAAAACCTAAGTCACGAGTCGCTAGTCGCTAGTCACTAGTAGGGAACGGCGTCCTCGCCGTTCCGTATAGGCTTCGAAGCCTCTGCTAAACACTAGAGACTAGCGAC
>CAZUGK010000075.1:0-14549 GCA_964619815.1 uncultured Clostridiaceae bacterium
AAGTGGGAAGAGATTTTGTCCAGGCTTATTTCGCTGCATAATGAAAAGGCTTTGATGGACTTTGTTTCCATAATATCAACTCCTCCTTTGTAAAATATTCGACATCACCAGATAGGAAAAATACCGGTTTCACATTTAATTATTTGATAAAAGCCTCAGTAATTATTACCTTATCAGATGCTTTTCATACATTTTTTGTATACTTCAAGGGTTTCGGCTGCAGTCTTCTGCCATGAATATTCCTTGGCCTTTTCAATGCCCATGAGGCTGTATTTCTGCCACTCATCCCTGTCGGTAAACAGTGTGTATATTGCTTTAGCTATATCATCCACGGAATAAGGGTTTGTAAGCATGCAAGCATCACCTACGATTTCGGGTATAGATGATACATTGGAGGTTACGACAGGGGTACCGCACTGCATTGCTTCCAAAGGCGGCAGACCGAAGCCTTCATATAGAGATGGATACGCAAATACCTCTGCCCCATTGTAGAAGTAGGGCAAATCAGCTGTAGGAACAAAATTCAGGAATTTAACATAGTCACAAAGCTCCAATTCCTCGGTCAGCTTCCAAAGGGAACTGAAGGACCTGGAATGCTCTCCAAGGATTAGCAGGTTAATTGCTTCCTCTTTTTCCATTATAACCTTCTTGAAGGCCTTAATCAATCTGGCAATGTTCTTCCTTTGGCTGAAGCCTCCAAGGTACAGCATATACTTCTTATCTATGCCGTATTTGTTGAAAATCACTCTTTTTGCATTACTCCTGTCGAGAGATTTAAATATAGGGTCTGCAGCAAGATAGGTTACAGTTATTTTGTCATCATTAACCCCGAAATATTTTTGGATATCGGATTTGGAGTAATTGGATACAGTTATTATATGCGACACGTCCTCAATAATACCGGGTGTGTATTTCAGGGTATAATCGAGGTGCGGCCTGTCGACTGTCTCCGGCATAATATACGGAATAAGATCATGAAGAGTAATGATTTTTATACTCTTTAAGGCTTGTGGCAGCCCTATGCCGTTTACGGTGTTGTGGAAAATATCAATGGGATAGCCTACATCCCATTTCAGCTCATATACGCTGCGCCAAAAATCAAGACGTCTTTCACCAATCAGAAGGTTTTTGGGTATGTCATTGATTTCAAAATAGTCAGTTTTGTCTTTATAAGGGTAAAATAGGAATATATTTTTCAATTGCTGCAGCTTGTTCAAATTCTCCAGCAGGTTATTAGTGTAGGTTGCCAAGCCGGAGCCTATATGCCAGGTAACTACTCTCCCGTCAATCCCAAGATTCATATTTTATTAACCTCCCGAAAGTTATTGCGTTGCAGAGGAGACACATATATTTTCATAATATGTGCAAAGAAAAAGAATGTGATAATGATATAGCTTTTTCACGACATATAACATTTGCGGTGTAAACGTAATATTCGTACAATTGCTAATTTGTGCTATAATAATTATGAACAGAACGTAATCAACACAGCAATTAAGCCAAAAGGAGAAGGTTCGATGTCCTTGGGCCTTCATTCATTTGAGCTGGTTTGGAGGGAGAAAGTCATGAAAAATGTTGAAGACGCGAGGAACTTGAATTCAAGAAAAAGCAGACTGGTAGAGGTTATGAAGGAAAATGGAGTGAAGGCATTATTGCTAAGTCCATCAATGAACATGCTTTATGCTACAGGCTTCAATACCTTCCCGGGAGAAAGACTTCTGGTATCTGTATTTGATGAAAGCGGAGAGGTTGTATTCATAGTGCCAAGGCTCTATGAACAAGAAGTAAGGGAAAAGGCTGTGTTTGACCGTATCATAGCATGGGATGATTCTCAGGATCCAAAAGATATTCTTGATGGATTATGCGGTGAGAAGGGGTATGCCGGCAGCAAAATTGCCATCGAGGATACTATGTGGTTTAACGTATTTGATAAAATATATCGGTCCTTCAAGGAAGCTCATTTTGTTAAAGCCTCGAGCATAATAGGCGAGCTAAGAAAATATAAGACAGCTGATGAAGCGGTAAAGATGAGAGAATCTTCCGGGTTGGCAGAAAAGGCTCTGGAAAAGATTATTCCTATGATTAAGGCCGGAATGAGGGAAAATGAAGTGCGGGATTTGCTGGAAGCAGAGATGAAGAACCTGGGAATGACAAGGCCTTCCTTTGAGACTATAATCGGGTCGGGATCCAACAGTGCACTGCCTCATTATACTGCAGGGGATAAGGTACTGAATACCGGGGACAGCATTGTAATCGATTTTGGAGGAATATATCAGGGCTACTGCTCCGACATGACAAGAACGGTAATGTTAGGCAAGGCTGCTGATGAATACAAAGAGGTATACGAGATAGTTAAGGAAGCCCAGAAAAGGGCGGTAGAAGCAGTAAAACCGGGTATGAAGGCTTCGGATATTGATGCTGCCGCAAGAAACTATATTACTGAGAAGGGATATGGGGACTATTTCATACATAGAACGGGACATGGAATAGGCATGGAGGTTCATGAGGAGCCGTACATATCTGATATCAGCAAAACTGCGCTTAAGCCAGGCATGGCTTTCAGTATAGAACCGGGCATCTATATTCCGGGGAAGTTTGGAGTAAGAATAGAAGACCTGGTCATGGTAACTGAAAGCGGTGTGGAAGTGCTGAACAAGTTTACAAAGGAATTGATTGAAATATAAATAAAAAAATAAAGCCTGTTGCGGAAGCAGCAGGCTTTAACTTTACTATTAAGCTGAAACGCCTTTATTCTTTGATCTAGGTCCTTTGTATTCCGGAGCTGATGGGTCATCTTCCAGCTTCATCATTGTGATTCCTGTGAAACCGAATATGATTGATACTACAGGGTTAATAAGGTTGAGGAAGCAGTATGGAAGATATTCTACAGTGGGAACACCGAGGTATGTTGACATTGTAGCACCGCAGGTATTCCACGGAACGAGTGCTGACGTAAGAGTTCCGGCATCTTCCAAGCATCTTGAAAGGTTTCTCGGTGCAAGGCCTCTCTTATGGAACTCTTCCTTGTACATCTTGCCCGGGAGAACTATTGCCAGATACTGGTCACCAGCAAGAACGTTTGTGAAAATGCTTGTGAATATTGTAGCAGTAACAAGTGAGCCTGTGCTCTTAGCAAATTTCAATACTCTCTTTGCTATTGACTCAAGCATGCCGGTTTTTTCAAGAACACCACCAAAGGTGAGAGCAGCGATTATAAGGGATATAGTCCACATCATGCTCTGATATCCGCCTCTTGTGAGGAGTGTATCCAGCACTTCATTACCTGTCTCGGAAACAACACCGTACTGCATTGCATCCAGAACATCAGCAAAAGAAGCACCCTGGAATATCATACCTGCAACTCCGCCAAGGATTGTACCCAGGAAGAGACCGGGAACGGCAGGAGTCTTTTTTGCAACCATTACAAATACTATTATCGGAACAAGAAGCAGTAAAGGATTGATGTTGAAGTTATCAGCCATAAGCGATGTTACCTCTTGAACAGCTGAAGCATCAAAGCCCTGTTTTGCATAACCTGCGCCGAGGATACCGAAGCCTATGAGGGCTATTGCCAAACTGACACCTGTTGTATAAACCATATGTCTGATATGGTCAAAAAGTGTTGAGCCTGCCATAGCAGGAGCAAGATTTGTTGTATCGGAAAGCGGAGACATTTTGTCACCGAAATATGCACCGGATATGATTGCACCGGCAGTTACAGGAGCTGGAACGCCAAGGCCCATACCGATACCCATAAGTGCTATACCTATTGTACCTGCTGTACCCCAGGAGGTACCTGTTGCAAGAGATACAACGCAGCAAAGCAAGCATGCTGCAACAAGGAAAAAGCCAGGGGAGAGTATCTGCAAACCGTAGTAGATAATTGTAGGCACTATACCGGATTGTATCCAGGTGCCTATTATCATACCTATTATTGCAAGGATCAGGATAGCCTGCATTGTACCGGAAATAGTGGATACTATACCTTCTTCGATTTCCTGCCAGGTATAACCGAGTCTGTATACAGCTACAACAACTGCTATCATAGCACCAAGAACCAATGGAATATGTACGTCGCCGCCTACTTCGAATACTGGCAGTACAGAATACATTAGAAGCGCTATTGTAATTATAACAGGAATCAATGCTTCTAATAGAGTGGCCTCTCTCTTTGTCTTTGTCTTTGTTGTCATTAACATTACCCCTTCCTATTTTTGTTTTATTTCACTGCCTTGAGGTATGTTTAAACAGGCTTAAAAGTACAAAAAAATAATTGTAAAATTTCATTTATCGGTTTAAACCACCCAATGCAGATGAAAACGTTAGGATGAAATTTTTTGAATAATGAAAATAGACTTAATATTGTTATATATTACAAAAGTATTATCTCAAAAAAAAGGCATGGTGTAAATACTTAAATTTTCCAAAGACTTACACACTGTAGGCAATAAAACCATTATAATGCATAAATATAAAAACCCTGACGAATGAAACCGCCAGGGTTTTTGTTTTGCAATATTATTTTCTGTTTCCTTTATATTCCGGAGCTGATGGGTCATCTTCCAGCTTCATCATTGTGATTCCTGTGAAACCGAATATGATTGATACTACAGGGTTAATAAGGTTGAGGAAGCAGAATGGGATATACTCGATTGTCGGAACACCGAGGTATGTTGACATTGTAGCACCGCAGGTGTTCCACGGAACAAGCGGTGAAGTAAGAGTCCCGGCATCTTCCAAGCATCTGGAAAGGTTTCTTGGTGCAAGGCCTCTCTTATGGAATTCTTCCTTGTACATCTTGCCTGGGAGAACCAGTGAAAGGTACTGGTCACCAGCCATTACATTTGTGATTATGCTTGTGAGTACAGTAGCTGTAACAAGTGAACCAGTGCTTCTTGCGAACTTCAATACTACCTTGCCTATGGATTCGAGCATTCCTGTTTTTTCAAGTATGCCGCCGAAGGTAAGAGCAGCGAGTATAAGCGAGATAGTCCACATCATGCTTTGATAGCCGCCTCTTGTGAGGAGTGTATCAAGTATTTCATTACCAGTCTCTGAAACTACACCATTCTGCATAGCGTCCATAACTCCTGCGAAGCTTGCTCCCTGGAAAATCATAGCAGCAGCACCGCCTAGGAGTGTACCAATGAACAGGCCAGGTATTGCAGGAACCTTCTTTGCAACCATTACTATAACTATGATAGGAACGATTAAAAGCAAGGGATTGAGATTGAAATTGTTCTGCATAAGAACCAGGAGTTCCTTGATGTTTGCTGCATCAAGTTCTTTTCCTGCAAAGCGAGCACCGAGTATGCCGAAGCCGATCAGGGTTAAGGCTAAGCTGGTACCTGTTGTATAAACCATGTGCCTGATATGGTCGAAAAGAGTAGCACCTGCCATAGCAGGAGCGAGATTTGTTGTATCGGAAAGTGGAGACATCTTATCACCGAAGTATGCACCGGATATTATAGCACCTGCTGCCATTGGGGCAGGAACCCCAAGACCTGCAGCAACGCCCATAAGAGCTATACCTACAGTACCTGCAGTTGTCCATGAGCTGCCTGTTGCAAGTGATACAACACAGCAGAGCAAGCATGCTGCAACCAGGAATATTGATGGTGATAGTATCTGTAAACCGTAATATATAAGTGTGGGAACGATGCCTCCAAGAATCCAGGTACCTATAATCATACCTATGATTGCAAGGATTAATATAGCCTGCATTGTTCCGGAAATTGTGGACACTATACCCTCTTCAATCTCGTTCCAGGTATAACCAAGTCTCCAGACAGCCATTACAGCTGCAGCCAATGCACCAAGTATTAATGGGATGTGCACTTCTCCTTCAACTCCAAAGATAGGCAGTACTGTGTACATCAGAACGCCAACTGTAAAAATTACTGGGATCAGTGCTTCGAGCAGTGTAGCTTCTCTTTTTGTTTTTTGTGCCATTAATATTGCTCCTTTCGTATATTGCTCCTAAACCTGTGCGTTTCTGTATCCATATCGCCACCCATGCTTATAAAACATTTATTGCCGCACAGATTAAGTAGCCCCCTTATTAATTGAAAACTTAGCAAATAATATTATTTGTATGTTACTGTCATTGTCTATAAAACCGGCATCATAAGCATGGAAGCTTTTGTATTATATCAAAATTTAAAAATTATGTAAATAGAAAAAATATACAGACAAATAAATAAATATTATGAAATAAATTTAAAATTTTTTAGAATATATTTTATTAAAAGGAATAATAAATATTGAAAAAATGTTCATAATATGAAAAATGAATATTTTGCATTTTTATTATATTTTGGATACATGCCCTTTGCGGAATAACATTGTACTGCTCATTTGAATGGAGCAGTAAGCTGCTAGGTTATTGTTGAATTTGCGCCATACTTGAATAAATGCTTTTGTGATTTTCTATGTTTTCTATAGGCATGCAAGAAAATCTGAAATACCGGGGATTTACCTGCTAAACTTCTAAGAATACAGAATATTTAGAAGTTTACAGCCAGAATAAGATTGAAAAATATATCATATTATAGTATCTTTATATTAATCTCCAATAAAAAAACATATAAGGGGGTAATTATTATGGTTAAGTTTATTCTCGGTGTGAAAGGCTCAGGCAAAACGAAAAGAATGATTGACATGGCTAATGAGTCCGCCAGCGCATCAAACGGAAACGTAGTTTACATTGACAGAGACAGAAACCACATTTATGACCTTAACCGAAGCATCAGGCTTATTGAGACTGGAGAGTTCCAGCTGGAAAGCTTAAAATCCTTCTATGGCTTTATATGCGGGGTAATATCACAGAATTTTGACATAGAAAAAATATTTATTGATGGACAGAAAATAGTTAGCAACGCAGAGGATGATTCTCTTGAAGCGTTTATAAAACATCTTGAAATGCTCGGTGAAAAGTTTGAGGTAGATTTCACCGTGAGCTGCAGCAGAAGTGTTGATGGAATACCTGAATTCCTCAAAAGCTATCTCATATAATAAATCTGAAAACAATTTAATTTCACATACATACAGAAGACCCTTTACCGGGTCTTCTATTTTTTTGAAGCCGAAAATAATAATAGTCCATTTTGCATAATATCAATAGCATTGTCCAATATACATTATTACTGTAATTTGATAAAATAAATATAAACATGAGAACATACGTTTATGTACTAAATGCAAATTTACATAGGGGGATTCGATGTGAACTTTTTAAATCTGGGCGAATTCAATAACAGGATAATAGCTTCAAGGACTATAGATGCCAGGAGTCCCATTTCAACAGATTTTCCGGCAGCTCTGTCGCCTGAACTCTGTGAGTACCTCAGAAGCCAGGGGGTAGATAAGCTTTACTGTCACCAGGGGGAGATGTTTGAGAAGGCTCTTCAAGGCAAAAATATCGTCATAACAACAGCTACTTCCAGCGGCAAGACCTTGAGCTTTTTGCTGCCTGTGGTGCAGAGAATATTGGAGGATCCCGCCGCCAGGGCGATCTTCCTATACCCCACAAAAGCTTTGGCCCATGATCAATACAGAAATATTGTACCGCTGTTGGAATACTTCGGACCAAAGAGAATTCAAGCAGGGATTTATGACGGGGATACTCCGGCCAGTGAACGGTCAAGAATCAGAAAAAATGCGAATATAATACTTACCAATCCTGAAATGCTTAATTCAGCTTTTTTGCCTAACCACAGCGTTTTTGGCTTCAACCATATATTTTCAAGATTAAATTTTCTTGTAATTGATGAGCTGCATTATTACAGGGGTGCTTTTGGATCTCATATGGCAAATATTATGAGAAGGCTTTCGAGGATATGCAGCTATTACAAGAGCTCTCCGCAGTTTCTTTGCAGCTCGGCGACAATTGCCAATCCGGTAGAACTGGCACATAACATTTGCGGCGAGGATTTTGTACATATAGATAAGGATGGCTCCCCGACAGGTGAAAAAACGGTGTACTTCTGGCAGCCGCCGCGGGTTCGGGATACACAATACAGGAGGACACCGGAAGCAGAAGCCTCTGAGCTGATACCGAGGCTGGTGGAGCAGGATGTGAAATTCATTACCTTCTGCAAGACTAGGAGAGAGGTTGAGGTAGTTTTGAAGGAGGTAAGGGATAAGCTGTCCAACCTGGATGAAAAACCTACACTGGGCAGGAATTTGTCTCATCTGGTCGCTGGATATAGAGGAGGCTATACCCCCGGGGAGAGAAAGGGAATTGAAGCAAAGCTGGCATCAGGGAAGCTTGCCGGCGTTGTGTCTACAAATGCTCTGGAGCTAGGCATAGACATAGGGAAATTGGATATAGTTGTTGAAGCAGGATTCCCGGGTACCAAGGCTTCCTTCTGGCAGCAGCTGGGAAGAGCGGGAAGAAGGGGTGGAAAAGCCTTTGGAATATTGATTCTTGACGTAACACCCAATGACCAGTATCTTGCAATAAACAGTGACTGGCTTTTTGACACCGGTGTTGAAAATGCAGTAATAGACAAAAACAATCTTTTTATTCAGCTGGCTCATGTAAGGGCTGCAGCAGCGGAGCTGCCGCTGTCCCTTGATGATGCTGCTGTTTTTCCTGACCTTGGAGAAATAGTTCCTGTGCTAATCAAGGCAAAGGAGCTGAAAAATGAGGGTGGAAGCTACATTTGGACAGGGAATGAGTTCCCCGCAGGAGATTATAGTTTAAGGAATATAAATAACAAAACCTATAAGGTAGTTAATAAGATGAACGGCACTGTTATTACAGAGATGGATGAGTATCTTGCTTTTCATGAGGTGCATCCTAAGGCCATTTATATACATGACAGCATGCAATTTCTGGTGGAGAATCTGGATCTTACGAACAGGATAGCCCATGTGGTCCCGGTAGATATGGATTATTTTACTGTTCCCTTTGTTGAAACTGATGTAAACGTACTCAGGGAGTTCAAATCAAAGGCAATAAAAAGGACTGAAGCCCGTTTCGGAGACGTAAAGGTAAAGGAAGCGATACCTGCATATAAAATGGTACAGTTCCATAATCATCAGAATCTTGGCTTTGAACGCATAACCCTTCCTCTTTTCCAGGAGATAGAGACTGAAGGGCTTTGGTTTACCGTAGATGACGAGGTGGACAGGGTATTCAATTCCTATACCCAGTACAACTATTATAATGGGATAAAGCACAGCCTGCTTTCTGCTTCCATGAGGAGGACCATGTCCACTCTTGAAGATCTTTCAGCTACGGTTTTCAATACAAAGACAGAGCAGGGTGAAGTCAAGAAATCGCATATTCTCATATATGACCTGTACCCCGGCGGACTTGGCTTTTCCGAGAAAGCCTACGATTATGCGGAGAATATTCTGGAGGACGCAATATTGCTTGTGGAAAACTGCAGCTGCGAAGATGGTTGTCCCGCGTGCGTAGGTGACTATCATCTGGATAAGAAGCTTGTACATTGGGGGCTCCAGTGTATGCTGAAGGAAGCAAAGGCTCCTGAGGGAATAAAGCAGGCAGAGCGGGCTCCCCAGGTAGTGATTGAGCATATGTGCAAACTCCATGAGCTTCCTGCCAGGTGGGATGAATTTGTGCGTTTCCTGAGAGCTAAAGGTGAGTATATGAACAGCTTCCTGAGTACAATAGTCAATGTTGAGGTATCAGGCTCGCTGCTTAATATAGTTACAGACTTCAAGTTCTACGAGGAGTGGATATTGGATCCCGCAAATAAGCGCAAGCTTGTAAACACAATTAAGAGGTATGTTGAGGTACCCGCAGGATTTGATATTGGTGTAAAGGTCTTAAGCAAGACCCCTGAAGATATAAGCGAAAAGATTATGAGAAGGTATGATGAATTAACAAAGTAGGTGTAGTCTTTTATGGAGGATTTATATAAAAAGCTTAAAGGACAGGAGAAACCAGAGCTTCAGGAGCTGCTGCAAGACCTTGATAAACTTAATGAATATCAGAGAGCCGCAGTGACCGACCACAGCAGGGTGCTGCTATTGAATGCCCAGGTAGGCAGTGGAAAAACCACTGTATTGATTCACAAAATACTATATCTGCACTTTGTCAAGGGAGTGCCTCTTGAGAGTATGGTGGTGCTCACCTTTACCAACAAAGCTGCTGAAGAGATAAAGACACGCATAAGAGAAAAGAACAATAATATTAAGGAAGAAGAGCTGCGATTCTTCGGAACCTTTCACAGTGTATGCAGAACCCTTCTCTCATCTGTGCTCCCTGTATCGGAGCTTGGGTATACCAGTGAATTTTCAATTCTTGACGCTGATGAAATGCTGGAGCTCTATGAGCGGGTTATGAACGAGAACAATCTGGCATTGAAATACAAGAATAAGATTAGAAAAAGAATTCAGCAGTACAATCAGGGAAGGCTGCTTTATGGAAATATGAAGCATGATGACGATCTGGCAGAATTTATAGAGCTTTTGGAAATAGAAAAAAAACGCTGCAATGCAATGGAGTTCGATGACCTGATAGAAAATGCCGTTACTCTTTTGAAGGAATATGAATTTGCCCCCGAATGGATAATTGTTGATGAGTTTCAGGATAGCGACGACCGACAGCTTGAGCTTATTGCACGCATGAAGAAGGAAAAAACTCATATTTTTGCTGTAGGAGACCCCAACCAGGTTATATATACCTGGAGGGGAAGCAGGAAGGACATATTCGGGGAGTTCAGAAAAGCTTACAACGGCAATGAATTGACTCTCCCGATAAACTACAGGTCTACCTCGACTATCCTGGATGCTGCCAAGGCATTCCTTGAGCCGGGACAACTTATAACCGGAATAAGGGATCAAGGCAGCCCTATTTCAGTGAAGAAGCATCACAACACTTTCAATGAAGCCTTATACCTTTGTGAAAGGATTAGAAAGCTTGTAAGCGACGGCTTAAAGTACAGTGACATTGCGGTACTTTACAGAAAGCAAAAGCAGTCTGAAGTATTCAAGGATGTGTTTGAGAAAAATGGAATACCCCACGCGGTTTCTTTAAAAAAGACACTGAGAGACATACCGGTGCTGTACTGGCTTGTGAGGCTTCTTAAAGCAGCGGTGAACACCAGCGACCGGGACAGCATGACATATGTTCTTGGTGATAGAAGATTCGGCCCCGGCATGGGGAAAAAGCTGATAAAAGAGCTTATATGCAGTATTGAGAGCGGAAATATTCCAGATGCTGAGCTGCTGAAAAAGGCTGTCAACTTTAAAGCCTGGTGCGGCTCCAATAATGGGATAACGGATGCATCGCTTATTTATGAGTATTTTGATTTGGGCTCATACCTGATGCCTACCTCTGTTACTTACCGGGAAGAAAGCGAGAGGGTCATGGGCTTTCTCGCAGAGGTAGTTGAGTATGTCAGAAGTACTGAAAAAGAATTATTTGATGGTATCAGGGATTATTTGAATAATTCTGCATTGTACGGAAGCCAGATTTTGAATGAAAGTGAAGGGAAGGACAGCAATTCGGTGAAGCTTATGACCCTGCATGCATCAAAAGGTCTGGAATTCAGGCATGTATTTATTTCAGCGGCCAATCTCGGACTGATACCTATCCCTGCAAGGAGCCCGGAAGAGGACGAGGAAGAGAAGAGGCTGTTCTTTGTTGGCATTACGAGAGCGAAGGATTCACTTGAGATTTCCTACCACACCAACCCTGATGAATATGGAGTTTATGGCATACCAAGCCCATATCTCAGGATGATTCCTCCGGAGCTCATAGAAAGCGAGGATTTTATAAGCAGGGGAGCTAACCTTAACGAGCTCCGGCGCGAGATAAAAGCAAATATAGACAGCAAGGGGCCTGGGACAGGCAAGCAGATAGCTGTGCCTGATTCCGTCGGCAAGGTCAGGGTATATCATGGGAAGTACGGGGACGGTATTGTAATAAGCGAAGATGAAGCTAATATAACGGTAGAGTTTGAGGTTTACGGCACAAAGGTGTTTTCAAAGGATTTTTGCCCGCTTGAGTATAAGAATTAGGTTCCGGGGGAGACGGTAGCACGGATGAATTTTTTTAACTTATTTCTACACTCCTGAGCCCTGCCTAAGAATACGCGCAGTGAAAAAGACATGCACGCGTTACTATTGCCGCATACTAAAGTATGTTATAATATTGCATAAAGTCAAATTAAGGAGTACACATGTTTGGATATATAATGCCGGATAAGCCGGAGTTAAAGATAAAGGAATACGAAATGTTCAGGGGCTATTACTGTGGTTTGTGCAAATCTATGGGCAGAAACTTCGGAACTCTTTCAAGATTTGCACTGAATTATGATTCTGTTTTTTTGGGGTTGCTGCTTGCTTCTGTTCATAATGAAGTGCCGGTGCTCAAGAAGGAAGGCTGTATTGCCAATCCCGTGAAAAAAAAGTGGATTGTAAAAGAAAGTCCCAGTATTGATTTTGCAGCAGACATTAGCGTACTGCTTACGTATTATAAGTTGAAGGATAACATAAGGGATGAGGGAGGCCTGCTTCCGAAACTGACGGCAATGGCTTTCAAAAGAGGCTATAAAAGCGCTGCCTCCGGCAACAAGCAGCTTGACGGGATTATTGCTGCTTCAATTTCAGCTCAGGTGCTATTGGAGGAGAAGAAATGCAGCTCAATGGATGAAGCAGCGGAGCCTTTTGCAGACATGCTTAGGCAGTTATTTGCAGCAGGCTATAAAGGCCCTGACCGGTCCGTACAGAGAATATTAGGCTGGATAGGCTATAATCTTGGAAAATGGGTTTATATTATAGACGCTTATGATGATCTGGAAAAGGATGCCGGGAGCAGGAGCTACAACCCCCTCCTGAGCCAGTATAAATATGAGAATCAGGATATAGAAGATTTTAAAGCTGCTATTGTGGAAGAGGTCAGGATAAATCTGATGCAGGCACTGACACAGACTACAGCATCAATAGAGCTTCTTAAGCTTAATAATAAAGGGATAATTGATAATATCGCATATGAAGGCCTATATGGCAAAACAGAGCAGATTTTGAGCCGCATTACCAACGAAAAAAGGAGTTGCATGAAAAATGAGAAATCCATACGAAGTATTGGGAATTAAGGAAGGTACAGATGTTGAAGGAATAAAAAGGGCATATAAGGAGCTGGTCAAGAAGTATCATCCGGACCAATACCGCAATAATCCACTGTCAGATTTGGCTGAAGAAAAGCTTAAAGAGATAAATGAGGCTTATGACTACCTGATGAAAAAGGCAGGATCGCAAAGCGGGGGCGGGAGCTACAGACCGCAGGAGGAGCCAAGATACAGGGACGGACAGAATAATGAGAACAGAAGCTACTACAATCAGGCAAGATCTTATATAAATATGGGAAATGTAGCTGCAGCCGAGGAAATATTAAACAGGGTCAGCTATAAAGACAGTGAATGGTATTATCTTAAGGGTCTTATTTTTATGCGACGTGGTTGGTACAATGAGGCAGTTGCAAATTTAAGAACTGCTGCTGATATGGATCCAGGCAATTATGAATACAGAGAAGCCCTGAACAGGGTGATGAATGCCAATAGGCAATATCAGTCCACTGTTTATGACAGAAGAGGTTACAGTACAGGACCGGATGCTTGTACAATGTGCCAGGGCTTGATCTGTGCGGATTGCTGCTGTGAGTGCATGGGAGGAGATTTAATCAACTGCTGTTAGGAAGTGAGAAATTGAGTAGAAAAATAGCATTTACAGGAATATTTACAGGCATAGCAGTAGTATTGCTGTACTTAAGCGCAATAATGCCTACAGGTAAGCTGACGCTATACTTCCTGGCTTCTCTGCCTGTAGCAATTGCGATCGTAGAATTCGGTGCAGGTGCCGGAATATCAGTTTATCTGGCAGCTTGCATATTGTCTGCACTGGTTGCGGGCAATATTTTTGGTATAGTACCCTTTGTGTTATTTTTCGGCCATTATCCAATTTTCAAGTTCTGGATTGAAAAGGGAAGGAAAGCAGTCTCGGAAGTTATGCTCAAACTTGTTGTTTTTAACGCATCATGGCTTCTATGGTATTTGCTTTTCAAAAGTCTTTTCATTACCGTTATTCCGGCCCAATTCACAGGGAATAGTATGTTGTTTGCAGCTTTTATTGCTGCATTGCAAGTGATATTTTTTATATATGATTATGTATTTTCAAGACTGCTTTTTTATTACGAGTCAAAGCTTAGTATGATGAGAAGAGGATAATTGATTAAAAAATGTAAGGGGGAATTGTATAATGGATAAGCATGAAGAGATTCAGGAAAAGGCTCTGAACTACTTCAACAGCGGTTATAACTGCTGTGAGGCAGTTGTATTGTCGGTGTGTGAGCGTTTGGGTATCGATAAGGAAGTACCGCTGAAAATTTCCACTCCATTTGGAAGCGGAATGAGTAAGAACGGAAGCAACTGCGGGGCTTTAAATGCTGCTTTCATATGCATGGGACTGAAAGGAGGCAGAAAATCCAGCGAGGATAGCAGGGATACTTCATATCTGCCGGCTGACAGGATATTCGGAAAGTTCAGGGAGAAATACGGAAGCCCATGCTGCTATGA
>CAZUGK010000075.1:14559-19465 GCA_964619815.1 uncultured Clostridiaceae bacterium
TATGATATTATAGGAGTGAATCTCAAGAATTCCGAGGAAGCCGAAAAGGACAAGGAGAAAAGGCATAATGAGATTTGCGGCCCATTGGTCAGGCAGGTAACGCAGTGGGTTCTGGAAGAAATAGGAGACTAGGGTATTGAGGAGGAATCCGATTGATATACGGTAAAAATACGATCTATATTACAGGAACTGCAAAAATAAGCAATAATGATCCGATTGCAGATATTTTTGATACGTTCTTTTTAGGTATCATTCTGGATAGAGATGACGGGAGAATAATTGACGTGACTTGCAATATGGTTAAGGACGTAACCTCAGACTTTATAAAATCCATGCTGATGGGCTATAGTCTGGCAAATGAAGCAGAGCAGATTATTGACGAAATAAAGGACAGGTTTCATGGAATTGCCCAGAAGGCTGTAATAGCAGCATTAAAGGATGCCCGTAACAGATATCTGATGCTTGAATAATAGCTATGATTTGTATATACTGATAATATAAATGAATATGTTTTGTTTGCCTGTATATGGATTTTCTCCGTATATAACCGTAAGTAAGACCCAGTTAACATTTGTTATGCTGGGTCTTTTTGTATTTCTAATGAGGAGTTGAAAAATGTGATTACTACAAATTACATGCAACTGGAAAAGATTATAAGGAAGAACCTTGAGCACAGAGGCATGGGCGGCATTGAATTAAAAGGTGAGCTTGAAGGAGCGGCTGCAAGTATTCTGGACGGAAAAACCATTTTTATAGTTACGGGATTTGTCGTCAAGGATGCCATGAAAGGGGAAACAGATGGGCCACTAGGGGCTGCATCACTGGCTGGAGCTCTGGAACAGCTTGGAAAGAGTGTAGTAATTGTAACAGACGAGTTTTCTGCGAATATACTTCTTAACTGTTTAAAAGTAAAGGGACTCAAGTGTATTTTGGAAGTCATACCCAGGGGAAATGAAAGCTTATTTTGCCGGGAGCTTCTGGAAAGATACAGGCCCACCCATGCTGTAGCGATAGAGCGTCCTGGAAGGGCTTCTGACGGAAGGTGCTATACCATGAGAGGCGAAGATATCAGCGACTTGGTGCCGAATACCGATATATTGTTTGAAGAGGCGAAGAAGCAGGGGGTAGTAACAATCGCTGTAGGTGACGGCGGAAACGAAGTGGGAATGGGTAAAATAAAACCTTATGTAGTTGATTCTGTGAACAAAGGAAAACAGATTTGTGCAGCGGTCAACACCGATTTTCTTATTATAGCAGGAGTATCAAATTGGGGAGGGCATGCTCTGTCGGCAGCGCTTTCGATGTTAGCCCGGACTATGCTGCTTCATGACACTGATACTGAAGCAAAGCTGTTGAAAAGTCTGATAGATGCAGGAGCGGTTGACGGATGCACAAAAAAGAGTGCTATGACAGTAGACGGGTTGAGCTTGGAGGATAATCTCAGCATATTGAAGCTATTAAGGAGTACTGTAGAATCTGCAGCAAAAAGGCTGTAACCTTTTGGTTACAGCCTTTAACAATTATAGCTTTCCGCTGCAGTTCAACACATTTTTCATTTTGTGCTTTACCATGTTCTTTATTGCTTCTCTTGCCGGCTTCAGGTATTGTCTCGGATCAAAGTCCCCCGGGTTTTCTGCAAAGTGCTTTCTGATTGAAGCAGTCATTGCGAGTCTCAGGTCTGTGTCTATATTTATCTTGCAAACACCAAGCTTTCCGGCCCTTAAAAGCATATCCTCCGGAACCCCTTGTGCGCCTGCTACGTTTCCTCCGTATTTATTGCAAAGATCAACAAATTCAGGAAGTACTGTGGAAGCTCCGTGCAGAACCAATGGGAAGTCAGGCAGCATCTTTGATATTTTCTCAAGTCTTTCAAAGTCCAGCTGGGGCTCGCCCTTGAACTTATATGCTCCATGGCTGGTGCCTATAGCAATTGCAAGGGAGTCAACTCCGGTTCTCTGAACAAATTCAACAGCCTGATCAGGATCTGTATATGTAGCATCTTTAGCAGCAACCTTTACAGCATCCTCAACTCCTGCAAGCTTGCCAAGTTCGGCTTCTACGACTACGCCTCTCTCATGGGCATATTCAACAACCTTCTTTGTGATTGCTATATTTTCCTCAAAGGGATGCTTGGAGCCGTCTATCATGACGGATGTAAAACCGCCGTCTATGCAGGATTTGCAGATTTCAAAATCCTCACCGTGGTCAAGATGCAGACAAATCGGGAGACCTGTGTCCTCTACAGCTGCTTCAACAAGCTTTATGAGATAAACGTGCTTTGCATATTTTCTTGCACCTGCTGAAACCTGGAGTATGAGGGGAGCACTTTCTTCTTTTGCGGCATCAACAATACCCTGTATTATTTCCATATTGTTGACATTGAACGCACCTACGGCATATTGCCCTTCGTACGCTTTTTTGAACATTTCCTTTGTAGTTACCAATGGCATGATAATACCTCCTTTAATATATAAGTATGTCTAATATCTATAGTAGTCATTCACGCAGGAATGCAACTATATAACAAAGAAAATCAATAACATGATATGGTATAAACTGTATGTTGGGACGATGTAAGTCCCTGTACATTAAAAACTGTCCATGCTATATTTTTATTATACCAGATAATTTATCATTTGCATCAAAAAAAACATATTTTTAGAAAAAATACCAGGCATATTATTAGCTTTATACTTATCATACATATTTATTTTTATGTAGAAGGCTTCAGTGAAATTAGTTATTTTCATGAGCAAGAGCACGGAAGGCCGATTTTCATATAAATTAAGTGGGGTTAGAATGCACATGCAATATTGCTTCAATAGGAGGACATATAAAAATAGAAGGCGTTCCATGCGCCTTCTAATCATTATGTCAATAATTACAGCATCTCGACAATTTTCAGCTCCGGATTGCAGCTGAGGTCTACTATGCTATCCTTAGTTTTTATAAGTGGACGTGAAATTCTGTTGTGGTTAATATATACTATTTCTCCGGTGGCGCCGTCGGAGAGCTTGACCATAGCTCCGACATAATAGCTCGATATATGCTTGAGGAAAGTCAGCATTATTCCGGCATCACATTTTGTTAAATATTCGCTTTCGTACATTTCAAGCACATCAAAGGGCGGTTGCCGTTTCCTATACACACGGTTGGAGGTCATGGCATCATATATGTCAACCACTGCGAGTACTTTGGCATAGTAATGAATTTGGCTGGACTTCAGACCGAAGGGATAGCCGGAACCGTCTTCCCTTTCATGATGCATCAGTACGCCCTGGGAAACATCCTTACTTATTGAATCATTATGTTCCAGCATTTTATATGCAGTAACCGGGTGTTTTTTTACCTCTTCAAACTCTTCCTCCGTAAGTGCACCGGGCTTGTTAAGAATTTCAGGAGATATCTTTGACTTTCCAATATCATGCAGTATGCCACAATAAGAAAGCTGCTCTATGTGAGTGTGGCTGAGGTTCAGCCATGAGCCCAGAAGAGAGCACAGCAGGGATACATTAAGGCTGTGAGTATACGTATATTCATTTATTGACCTAACCTTGCTCAGGCAAAAAACCAAATCATTAATTGAATCAAAGTTATTGCTGAGACTTTGGGATACCTCGTGAATACGCTCCATGTCCAGATTTCGTCCGCAGCTGATATCCCATATTACCTGCTTGAATTCCTCCAGATTGTTATTGTATTGTGCTTCAATAACTATCTGTTTCTTTTCCTTAAACTCATAGTTCTTGTAAACCTTAACAAAATTTAAGCCAAGCTTCATCAATTTATTGATGGAGTACTCATCCAGTATAGAGTTCTGATACAGTATTACGGCTCCATAATCATTCATTATGTCCGAGGCTAGTACCATACCAGGCTCACAATCAGAGGTTCTCAGAATTCTTAATTCGGTCATAACATCACCCACTTTTTGAATTTGGTAAAAATTAGTGGTTGTCCAAATGCAATTGTATAATAATTATAACAGAATTACACAATTATAGAAATATTAATTTTAAAAGGTATATATTGCATTAATTGGTAGATATAAAGGGGAATATGCGAAAAGGTTTGAAATTATGCATTTCATGGAATACGTAGTATTATTGGATTCTCACTTCAAAATAGCTTATTTCAGTGCTTTATTGAAGATTTAAAAGAGGAATTTATTCTATTGTGTAGAATATCTATATAAAAGGGTACAGCTAATTCAATTTGACTGCAAAGAAAATCATAAAGAACCCGTTCAGTGCAAAGTTCAAATAACAAATATCATACATGTAGGTGAGTAAAATGCTTACTTTATTAAATATTCAAATAGATAATTTGGTCTTTAAAGATATAACCAAGGAAGATCTGGGGAATGTCCTGGATTTATATAACCAGAATGAGCAGAACATATATGCTACGGGTATAGACAGAACAATGTCCCTGGAGGATATAAACGAAAAGTACCTGGAAGTGCTTGTTAACAGCCATGAATTTTTTACGGGCATCTTTCTTAAGAAGGATGCTTCCTTCAGGATGGTCGGTGTTATCAAGGGAAGGATTGATTATGAAAACAGCGAGGAAGCATGGATATCCTCAATACTCATAGACAACAGCTGCCAAAGGATGGGAATTGGGACAAAGGCTGTGGCTGCACTGACTGATATGCTCAATAAGAGCTATGATGTCAAAAGATTCTATATTGGATTAATATCGGGTAACGGTATTGGAAAGTGCTTTTGGCAGAAGCTTGGCTTCAGCTATTTCAGGACAATAGAACAGTATATAAAGCTTAAAAGTCTGGCAGCCGATTTTATAATAATGAAAAAGGAAATCTCATAATTATATTTAAGGCATAATGCAGATTTATGATTATGTCCTATCCCCTCAGGCTGGACATTATTTTTTTTACATAATT
>CAZUGK010000076.1:0-19247 GCA_964619815.1 uncultured Clostridiaceae bacterium
TTTTTACAAGAAGGGTGGACTCAGTTGCCCTGGGTATACTCCAGCTTGGATTTGCCGGACTATTCAGCATAGTGTTTTCACTGTTTACGGAGGCTGTGAAGCTTCCGGATACTGCAGTATCCTGGGGCGCAATATTAGCCCTCAGTATCTTGTGTACAGCCTTTGGATATATAGTACAGGCCGATGCACAGCAGCATACCAGTGCTACCCATGCGGGGCTCATCTTTTCCATGGAACCTGTATTTTCAGCCATTTTTGGCTTCTTACTTCTGGGTGAGGTGCTTTCAATCAGGGGATATATTGGAGGGGCGGTACTATTACTCAGCGTATTGATAGCAGAGGTTGACTTTAAGAAAAACGACAAAAAACCGGAGGAATTGGATACATGAAAATGCTATAATATAGTTTAAAATAAACTATCAAAAGTACAGGAGGATGAATATGAAACAATATAAAAAGGAATTCATAGAGTTTATAATTGAAAGCGGAGTACTTACCTTTGGAGATTTTACAACAAAAAGCGGAAGGAAGACACCGTTCTTTGTAAACACGGGGAATTTCAAAACAGGGAAGCAGTTAAGCAGGCTTGGTGAGTTCTATGCTACTGCTATCCAAGAGAATTTCGGCAGTGATTTTGATGTATTGTTCGGGCCTGCTTACAAAGGCATACCGCTCAGCGTGGCAGCCGCAATAGCTTTAAGCCGCTTGTTCGACACAAATGTTTCATATTGCTCCAACCGGAAAGAAATCAAGGATCATGGAGACAAGGGCATATTGTTGGGAGATAAGCTTAAGTCAGGCAATAAGGTTTTGATAATAGAGGATGTCACTACGGCAGGCACCTCCATCCATGAAACAATGCCTATAATAAAGGCGCAGGGAGATGTTGAAGTAGTTGGGCTTGTTATATCGGTAGACAGAATGGAAAGAGGAAGCGGGGACAAGACGGCGCTTACCGAGCTCTCAGAGCAGTATGGCTTCAAGACCTGTTCAATAGTTGCAATGAGTGAAGTAGTAGAGTACTTGTACAACAGGGAGATAAACGGAAGCGTAATTATAGATGATAAGATTAAAAGGGATATAGATAAGTACTATGAAGTATATGGGGTTAGATAATGTAGAAAGTAGGTTGTGTGTATGAATTTAATAAAGCCGCAGAAGCTGAACCCCGGCGATAAGGTTGCAACGGTCAGCCTGTCGTGGGGTGGCGCCGGGGACAGCGATGTACTATGGAGGTACAATCAAGGCAAGAAACGACTTGAAGATGAATTCGGGCTTAAGGTTGTAGAAATGCCGAATACATTAAAAGGAACTGAGTATATTTACAAGCATCCGGAAAAAAGAGCCGAGGATTTGATGGAAGCCTTTGCAGACAAGTCGATAAAGGCTGTCTTCTCCTGCATTGGAGGATATGAAAGTGTAAGGCTGCTTCCTTATTTTGATTTTGATGTTATAAGGAGCAATCCAAAGATATTTATAGGCTATTCGGATACGACAGTTGCACATATGATGTGCTTCAAAGCGGGGCTCTCAAGCTTTTATGGTCCGTCTGTTCTTGCTGAGTTTGCAGAGAATGTAGAAATGTTTGACTATACGAAGCAATGGATAAAGAAGGTGCTGTTCGACAGTTCGGCGATAGGCAGAATTGAACCGGCTTCCGGCTGGACCAGTGAATATTTGCCCTGGGAGGAAAAGAACAAGTCTATAAAGAGGAAGCTGCTGTCTCATACAGGATATGAGCTGCTTCAAGGGAAAGGCATCGCAAGGGGGCGTTTGATCGGAGGCTGCATTGAGGTACTTGAGATGCTTAAGAGTACAGAACTCTGGCCGGATAAGGATGGATGGAAGGATACCATAGTTTTCTTTGAGACTTCAGAGGATAAGCCGGACCCGACTTATTTTGAATACTGGCTGAGAAACTATGGCGCACAAGGAATACTGAACGGAATCAAGGGCATTATATTTGGAAAACCATATGATAACCAGTATTATGAGGAATATAAGAAGGCCATTATTAAAGTAGTAGGAGACGAATTAAAGCTTTATGACCTGCCGATCCTGTGCAACATGAACTTCGGACATACAGCTCCGATGATGATACTGCCCTATGGGGCAATGGCTGAAATCGACTGCGGCAGTACTGCCTTTTCCATCTTGGAATCAGGTGTTGTATAGCAATTCAGAAAATAAAATGAAGGTGAAGAGCCTGTTCGCCAAGCTTTGTACTTGGCGGGCAGGCTCTTGAGGCACTATCTGGAGAGCAATTCCTCCAGCTTTTCCCGTATGTATTCCTTCAATTCCGTATCGCCTACGGAAGCATCGTTTTCACCGGGCTTTACCCTGAAAAAGTTGATTATCAGCCTATTGTCTTTAATGAGATAATCCTCCAGGTGAAGAGGGGAGAATATTACTTCGAGCTCCTCGTATTTTGAGGCAGGATATTTTGAATTCAACTCGGCAGTCAGAAATTCCAGGTTGAGCTTTTTCAGCGGAGCCACCATTGAATTGGTATAGCTTAGGTCCTCCATCATCCACAGGTTATTGCTGTAGAAGCGTCCTTCCTTCTTGCTGCTTCTTGAGAATATCTCCCTGTTTTTTATAGCGCTAAGAGCTCTGCGGACAGACTCCTCATTAAATTCGTCCTCATATGTAAGTGCCAAACCCGGCATCGCTGCAACATCATAGATGAACATTTCAGAAATATTCTCCCTGTCGTTTACAGCCTGCCAGAAATAAAGCATGGCTTCAACGACTTCAAGGTTTACTTTTATTCTGTTTATCATTCTTTTGCTCCTCTCAAAGTTTTATACAATGCTATTATAGCATTTATTATCCGGCAAAGAACGGATTTCTAAACAATTTTAGGGTAATAATGGGCTTGATATTATCATATATGGTTATATATAATTATTGCGAGAGTATAAATTCAGGGGGTGGATTTATGTATATGAATGAGGAGCTTCATAAGCTTGCCAGGAGTTACATGGTATCATACTTTGGAGTAGCGGATTTGTCCAAGGTTGAGCATTCAGATATTGACCAGGCTGGAACCGGTATAGGGAATTATCCATACTGCATTACCATGGGCATTGCTTTGCCGAATGAAATAGTAAATAGGTTGCCTTACAGGGAACAGTACAGCGATGCCCTGAATTACAAGCTTTTTGCGTATGATGTAATAAATCAGAGGTTGGACCTGACAGCTTCCGTGCTCTGCAGCTTCTTACAGGAGAAGGGATACAGGGTGCTCCCGATACCTGCTTCCGGAACTATAGACCATGACAGGATATATGGAGCTTTCTCACATAAGCTGGGTGCAAGGCTTTGCGGATTCGGATGGATAGGCAAGAACTGTCTTCTGATAACACCTCAGAACGGTCCCAGAGTAAGGTGGGTGTCAATACTGACTGATGCACCGCTTCAGCCTACCGGAGAAGATATTATGGAGCAGCAGTGCGGCAAATGCACTGCTTGTGCTGATATCTGCCCTGCAAATGCCATTAAGGGCAGGGGCTTTAAGGAAGATGAGCCCAGGGAAATGCGCTTTGATGCCCATAAATGCGAGGAATACTTTGATTCTTTGACTTCAGCAGGTAAGCTACGTATATGTGGAATGTGCCTGTATGCGTGTCCCCATGGGAGGAAGAAATGATTGAAAATATATATTTGTTTGCGGTAGTTTTTTTGGCTTTTTTCGTAAAAGGAATCACAGGCTTTGGAAACACTCTTGTTATGGCACCGCTGTTCTCTTTTGTGGTATCCAACAGGTTCACAACACCTGTTGATTTGCTTATCAGCATACCTACCAATGCATACCTTGTATGGAAAAACAGGAAGAGCATAAATTTTAAAACGGTAGCACCACTGTCTCTTATGCTACTGGCAGGAGTTATACCGGGTATTATGCTTCTGAAAACAGGGAATGACTTGCTCTTAAAATCCATTCTGGGGATTGTCATAGTCGCACTTGGGGTTGAGATGCTGTACCGAAAGCCGGAGCAGCAGGGCACAGGCAAGGAAAACAAAGTGCTGCTTGTAATAGTTGGGCTGATATCGGGAGTATTGGCAGGCATGTATGGGATCAGTGCTTTTCTTGTGGCTTACATAAGCAGGACAAGTGCGGACAGGAGCCAGTTCCGTGCGAATTTGTGCAGCCTGTTTCTGGTAGATAACATATTCAGGCTGTTTTGGTACGGAGCTGCTGGGATTATGACACTGGAGATTATGAAGTTCACTCTTCTCATAGCACCGGCAGTAGCTTTGGGAATGTATATCGGTACAAAGGTGGATACGGGACTTAAAGAGGATACGGTGAGGAAGGCAACTATATATCTTCTTATTGTAAGTGGTGCCGTACTGCTCATAAGAAGTGCATGGAGCCTGTATATTATATAAAATTACTCAAAAAATATTGAATAAATAAATTAAATAGA
Source organism: uncultured Clostridiaceae bacterium (assembly GCA_964619815.1). Lineage (GTDB taxonomy): Bacteria > Bacillota > Clostridia > Lutisporales > Lutisporaceae > BRH-c25. Next base: position 4,434 of record CAZUGK010000076.1, read on the forward strand.
GTTCTGTAATTTTAAGGAAGTTTTTATTTGACAATAATATAATATAAAATATAGCTTAATTTTAACAGGATTTGAGGAGATAAATATGAGCATTGGTGTTTTTGATTCCGGCATAGGAGGACTTACGGTTCTGAAGGAAGCGATAAATAGGCTGCCTCACTAGGATTACCTTTACTATGCCGATACTAAGCATGTTCCTTACGGGACAAAGCCAAAGGACGAGGTCAGAGGATATATATTTGATGCTGCGGATTTTTTTGCAGGACATAAGGTCGAGGCTCTGGTAGTAGCCTGCAATACAGCTACAAGTATTGCCATAAATGACTTGAGGGAGAAGTATGACTTTCCCATTATCGGCATGGAGCCGGCGGTAAAGCCTGCAGTTCTTAAGGCTGATGACAGAAGGGTACTTGTACTTGCAACACCTATTACAGTCCGGGAGAAGAAGCTGCATGATCTGGTTGAAAGGCTGGATTCGGAGGATATTGTTGATTTGCATGCACTTCCGGGCTTGGTGGAATTTGCGGAGAAATTCATATTTGATGAAGATACTGTAATCCGTTATTTAGCTGATGAATTTTCCGGGTATGACCTGAGGGATTATGGTGCTGTGGTGCTTGGCTGCACACACTTTGTGTTCTTCAGGGAACATTTCAAAAAGATACTGCCCAACGGAGTTGATATTGTAGATGGCAATGCAGGAACAATAAACCATCTCATAAATGTGCTGAAAAACAGGAAATCAAGTTATGGAGGCAAGGGAAATATAACATTCTATTGCTCGGGAGAAAAAGAAATAGATGACATCAGGTATAGAAGATACCTGGAGCTTGAGTACTAGGGCAATGCGGTCATTTTATGCCGGCTCTGCTAAAGGACGAGTTATAGATATACGTGAAAGAAGCAGGTATTGTGTATAGCAGACTAAAGCACAGCTACCGGCCTCCTTCTCAGTCAACAGGTTTACTTTCATGGAAATAATCATAGGTTGCTAAAGGGTAGTATATCCATACATATAGTGGATGTGTCCGTGATTCAGCTGGACGATACCTTCGTAATAGTGCATGTGCCCGCCGCCAACCTCTATTGCCGGACCAGTCATAAAGTAGTAGTAATGACTGTGTTCGTCATCATATGTGGTTTCACCGTACATATAGTGCGTATGTCCAGGGGTACCATAATTGTACATTGTAGTGCCTGAGTAACCATGGTCGTGACCGAAATTGAAAGTAGTGTCACCACCATATCCGTGATCATGGAGCCCGTAATGCATTTTATCACCTCCCATAATTATAAATATGTGCAAGCTATACAGCTTGTTACATAAAGGATTATCAATCAGAAGACACAAATCAATATACAGGGGGTAGAGTTATGAAGCAGCATATTACTGTTGAAAATCTTATGGAGCTGACCGAATACCAGAGGGACAGGCTTAATGACCTTTGGATTCCTCAGAAATATGATTTGGCAGCCGGATTTCTCTGCAAGGATGCAGAAAACAATGAGTACGATATTTTTGAATTTGTGATAGGACATGTGAACATCGGAGGGCAAAGGTCCGGCTACTACATGACCATGATAAATCTTGAAGCGCTAAAAAGTTTGGGGACTCAGGAAGATGCAGCCGAACCGGAAGAAGAAGCAGATATTGAAGAATACAGCGAGGAGGACTTTACATTTCAGTATGAAAGGCCTGATATATACGGCAAAGAGGACTGCATGCCACTGCTCAACATAGGGCAAATGCTTGAAATCCTTAATAAATGCGGTTACGGAAACGGGAACTTTTATGTCAATTTTCAGAAGGAAACCGATGGCTATGGAGTAGGCAGAAATATTGAGGAGTATACGGATTTTGGACCGGATTATAATGGGGAGGAGTTGTGCGACGCCTTGTGGGAAGCTGTTAAGGAAGCACTATAGTAAAAATAGTTTATAAAAATAGTGATAATATATTGACAATATATGCTTAAGATGGTAATATTTCTCTAACAGGTGAGTGTGTCTAAGTAAAGCCAGCGGCACAGGGAACATATCCTACACGTAGATAACCCTACGGAGTCACTTTCAAGGACTTCGCGGGGTTTTATTTTCATATTGAAAGGAGGTAGTACAATGTATACGGGACAAAAAGTCAGATTGAGAGAATACAGAAAAGAGGATATCGAAAGAGCGCTTTGTTACATAAATGACCCTGAGATAAAGAGGCTTTTGACCCCGGGAATTCCATACCTGAATACTCTTGAAGACGAGAGAAAGTGGGTTGAAGGCTTATCTGCCACAAAGGATAATTACAGCTTTGCCATAGAAAACCTTGAGGATGAGAAATACATAGGAGGCTGCGGGCTGAACAGCATAGACTGGAAAAACAGCGTGGCAGTTGTGGGCATATTTATAGGGGATAAGAGCTATTGGGGCAAAGGCTACGGGACGGATGCCATGAATGTTCTTCTAAAATTCATATTCGAGCAGATGAATATTCATAAGGTTAAGCTAAATGTATTCTCATACAATGAACGAGCGATTAAAAGCTATGAAAAGTGCGGTTTTAAAGTGGAAGGAGTAGTGAGACAGGAGATATTCCGCGATGGCCGGTATTACGATGATATAATAATGGGACTGCTGAAAGAGGAGTATTTTACTCCATAAGAAGCCATTACATGCAGGAATAGGGGCAAATCGAGACAAAGCAAGCTTGTAACCTAATTACACTGTCAAGAATATACTTATAGCGAACAGAAATAGTTGCGGTCATTCAACAATACAGCTATTATTTAACTATGGGGTTGACAGGAGTGATGTGTTTTGCTCAGACAGCTGAATGAGTGGGATAGGCCTGTTATATTCGACTATTTGCAGAGAAATGAGGAAGAAGCAGCTTTCCTCATTGGATATGCTTCAAAGTGCGGTATAATGAATAGGAGCGGTATACTGCGCTGCGGTGATTATTTCGGATATTTCGAAGGAAATGTATTACGGGGAGTAATAGCGTTTTACAATCTGGGAAATTGTATTCCGCATTATGAGTCAATTGGTGCGGTACCTTACTTTTCCCACCTGATGGCAATAAGAAAATACAGTATGGTAATAGGGAAAGAACGGATTATAAGGCCGCTTTTCGAAGCTATAAGGAATTACATGCCTATAAGGGAGTTTGAGGAGTGCAGCTACTGTGTTAACAGCAATTTTAAGCCTTTTAAGCTTGAAGGTGCAGAGTTTCTTGACGTTACGAGAGACAGTGACATGAATATTATAAGCTTTGTGAGAACAGCATACCTGCGAGGCTTCGGAGCAGAACGCACTATTGAAGGCACAAGACTCCTTCTGTCCCAGAAGTCTAATGAGGAAGAGTTCATAGTATTATCAAAGGACAACAAGCTGGTGGCCCAGGCATGTATACAAGCCTTTACCGATAATACGGAGCAGATAGGAGCTGTATATACTCTGGAAGAGGAAAGGGGCAAGGGATATGCGAAGGCGGTAGTTTCCGAGCTGTGTGAGAGAATAATAAGAAAGGGCAAACTCCCCACACTTATAGTAAACAAGCAGAACACCCCGGCTTTGAATGCATATAAGGCTATTGGCTTTGAACATCGTGATGATTACCTCATACTAAGGATATATATATAAATCTATTTAACAAACACAGGAGGGAAGTACTTTTGAATTGGCTTGACAAACTGGAGAGAAAACTGGGTAGATTCGCAATAAGAAATTTGATGGCGTATATCGTAGGGGTTACAGGTGTTGTGTATGCACTAGCCTATTTTGACAACAGAGGGCTGGTCATAGGCAAGCTGATGCTTATACCTGAGCTGGTGCTCAGGGGAGAGGTATGGAGGCTTGTAACTTATATATTTATCCCGCCGAATACATCGATAGTATGGATTTTATTTACACTGTACTTCTATTATATGGTGGGAAGCGCCCTTGAGCATGAATGGGGAAGCTTCAAATTCAATGTGTTTTACCTTACCGGAATGATAGGTACTACCATCGCAGCATTTATAACAGGGTATGGCGCTACATCCCTGTACCTTAACCTGTCATTATTTCTGGCATTCGCTAAAATATATCCGGATTATGAGCTGCTCCTTTTCTTTGTGATACCGGCGAAAATGAAGTACCTGGCAATGCTGGACTGGGCCTTCATAATCTTTACTGTGCTGACTGGCGGTATGGCTGCAAGAATCATAGCAATAGTCTCAATACTAAACTATTTCCTGTTTTTTGGCAGGGATATTCTCGACAGGTCCAGGAACAACAGACAAGTATACAAAAATAGGAGAAGGTTTCAATCCGAACTTCCCAAAGACTTCACCATACATAAATGCACTATCTGCGGAAAGACTGAAAAGGATGACCCTGACATGGACTTCAGATACTGTCCGGAGTGTGAGGGTGATTATGAATACTGCATGGACCATGTGAGGAATCATGAACATGTAAAAAAATAAGGCGTATTAATACGTCTTATTTTTTTACCAGATATTCATCTATTATCTTTTCAGCAATCCTCTTCTGAATGCCTGCTGTTGCGACCAATGTAAAAACAGTCAGCAGTATTTTTGTGGTTTCTCTTGATTCTTCTGAAAACCTTTCCGCTTTTTCATTTATTAGCTTCAGCTTCTGGGAAAGGATATTCACCAAATCTTCAGTGCTGTTCCCCTTAGCCTGAAGGAAACCGTTGTACAAGCTGCCGAGATAGTCCACGCCATCCTTGGAGGAATTCATATTTTTAAACAAGGGTTCAAAAAGAATATTTATATCATTAATTGAGAGAACCTGTTTCAAATAATATATAAGTATGAGAAGTATCATGTGCTGCCTGTTGTACCTCTTGTTTTTCGACGGGAGAAGAATCTTGGATTTTGTATAATTGTTTATCATTGTTTTTGTAAGTATCTTATCCTTTAAAGTTCTTTTATTATATCCAAGCTTATTATCAATGAAGGTAGTGACCTGATCCATATAAAGTTCAATATCCGGAATGTCCGAAATGCTTATATCGCCCCCTTGAGCAATTTCTTCCATTATGCTGATAAAACTGCTTTCATTAAAATCCATTATCTCACCTCATTCTGAGTATTGCTTCAAAAAATGATTCAAATATAGTATACCATACTCTTCCATAACATATAATAATTATATTGCATAAGGCCGGACAAACCAAACTGAAATATTTATGGAATAAATGTGCAAAATACTATTGAATGCATATTAACTCTAGTATATAATATGAATATAGCAACACATAGTTTTAAATACTATGTGACAAGATGTATATATTAAGTTTCATGAGGAGATGGAATTATGAGCATAAAAGTAAAGGATCCTGTAAGTGGGTTTTCACATCTTTTTGGGGCGGTGCTGTCAGCTATAGGCCTGTATTTTTTGATACGCTATGCTATTGCAAACGGGACTGTCTGGCATACCGTTTCTTTTTCAATATTCGGAGCAAGCCTTATACTGCTGTACACTGCGAGTTCTGCATATCATCTGCTCATAGTGCCTGAGAAAAGCTCCACTATATTGAGAAAGATAGACCATATGATGATATATGTACTTATTGCAGGTACATATACTCCTGTATGCCTCATACCTCTGAGGGGAAGCTGGGGCTGGAGCTTGCTTATAAGCATATGGGGAATTGCAGTAACCGGCATTATATTAAAGCTGTTATGGTTTAATGCACCCCGCTGGTTGTCCACATTGTTTTACGTCATAATGGGTTGGCTTATAGTTATTGCATTTGTACCGCTTGTCAGAACTATGCCTGCCGGGGCGATACTCTGGCTTGTTGCAGGAGGCTTGTTTTACACGGTCGGTGCCATTATTTACGGAACCAAATGGCCGAGGCTGAAATCTAAGGTATTCGGGTTTCATGAAGTGTTTCACATTTTTGTACTCTATGGAAGCTTATGTCATTTTTGGATGATGTTCAGGTATGTACTGTATATAAAATAACCGTTATTTAGATTCCTCGGAAGAGTAAATTCTCACCGGGGAATCTTTTTTGTCATTTAGCACTTAATTACGTAAGCTGTTTTGCAACAAACCTTAATTTGTGATAGAATTTTGATAGAAATTATCAAATAGGTTTATCCTACCTTAGAGGAGGTTAATATGGCTTATAAAGATTTGCAGGATTTTATCAAGCAGCTTGATGAAAAAGGCATGCTTAAAAGAATAAGTGCAGAAGTTGATTCAGAGCTGGAAATTACTGAGATAGCGGGTAGGGTATCAAAGCAGTATGGTCCTGCTCTTTTGTTTGAAAAAGTAAAGGGCTCAGCTTATCCCGTGCTGATTAATGCCATGGGCAGCTATGAAAGGATGAGCATGGCTCTGGGTGTTGAGAAGCTGGATGACATCGGTGACGGAATCGGGGAACTTATTGACATGTCAAACTACCTCGGGCTGATGAATAAAATACAGTCTCTTCCGAAGCTTGCAAGAATGGCTGCGGTATTCCCGATAAAGCTTCCTACAAAAGGTGCCTGCCAGGAGGTCATAGAAGAAGATCCGGATTTGAATACGCTGCCGATTTTGAAGTGCTGGCCCAAGGATGGGGGAAGGTTTATAACTTTACCTTTGGTAATAACCAAGGACCCTGAGACACACGCCCAGAATATGGGAATGTACAGACTGCAGGTATATGACAAAAACACTACAGGGATGCATTGGCATTTGCATAAGGATGGAAGGGAAATATACGACAAGTATAAGAAAATAGGGGGCAAAATGCCTGTTTCAGTAGTGCTGGGTTGTGACCCTGCCATTACCTATTCGGCAACTGCGCCTCTTCCCAAAATGATTGATGAAATGATGTTTGCAGGATATCTGAGGAAGTCTCCTGTAAAGCTTGTAAAATCTATTACCAGTGACATATATGTTCCCGCGGATGCAGAATTTGTTATTGAGGGTTACGTGGATGTAAATGAGGATTTGAAGCTGGAAGGCCCCTTCGGAGACCATACAGGCTACTATTCTCTTACAGACTACTATCCCGTTTTCCATGTTACCTGCATTACTCATAAGAAAAACCCTGTATATCCTACAACTATAGTAGGCAGGCCTCCAATGGAGGATTGCTATATGGCCAAGGCCACAGAGAGGATTTTCCTTCCGCTCTTAAAAATGATGAATCCTGAAATAGTGGATTACAACTTACCCTTGGAGGGAGTATTCCATAACTGTGTAATTGTTTCTATAAAGAAGCGCTTCCCCGGGCATGCTAAGAAAATCATGAACTCCTTATGGGGTATAGGCCAGATGATGTATGTCAAAATGATAATAGTGGTTGATCAGAATGTGGACCCGCATGATTTGTCTACTGTAGCCTGGAAGGTATTCAACAATATAGATGCAAAGAGAGATATCGTTATATCAGAAGGGCCGCTTGATGCCTTGGATCATGCATCAGACCTGCCGCACTACGGTTACAGAATGGGCATAGATGCTACAAAGAAGTGGCCTAGCGAAGGGCACACAAGAGAATGGCCTGATGATATCGAGATGTCGGATGATATAAAAGAACTTGTATCCAGGAGATGGGCTGAGTATGGTATTGAATAAACTGGTTAAAAAAGTTCATGACTATGGTACTCTTGTGATGTTCTCGCATACTGTTTTTTCGCTATCCTTTGCCCTTATTTCAATGCTTCTGGTAAGCAATGGCCTGCCATCACCCTACACAATATTTTGGATTCTGGTTGCATTTATGGGTGCAAGGACTGGTGCCAATGCAATAAACAGGGTTATTGATGCAGAGATAGACTCCAGAAATCCGCGTACCGCAACCAGACAGCTGCCTCAAGGCTTGCTTAAGAAAAAAGAGGTTATAGTATTTTCAATAATCTGCTTTATTGTAATGGTTGTTGCGGCAGCAATGCTCAATCCACTTTGCCTTCTGCTTTCGCCGGTTGCATTGTTTCTGCTTGTTATTTATTCTTATACCAAGAGATTTACATGGGCATGCCATTTGGTACTGGGAATAACCTCTGCTGCTGCGCCTGTCGGGGCTTGGCTTGCAGTATCAGGCAAAATTACGTGGTTGCCCCTTTTTATGGGAGCAGCCAATACCCTATGGGTAGCAGGTTTTGATATAATATACGGTTCCCAGGATTATGATTTTGATACTGCCAATGGGGTACATTCAATGGCTGCTAGATTTGGTGTGAAAAACGCACTTCATATCGCTGCAGGTTTTCATGCAGTCACCATAGCACTATTGGCAGTTGTGGGAATTCTGAGCAAGCAGTTGGGAGTTATTTATTTCATTGGGCTTGCCATTATATCAGTATTGTTTGTAATCGAGCATAGACTTGTTTCTCCGGATAATCTGGACAACGTGAAGGTAGCTTCCTACAGCATCAACCAGCTGGTCAGTATTGTATTCCTGATATCCGGAGTAATTGATTCATTAATATGATTTTAAATTTTAAAAAATGGGGGGAAAAAATGAAGAAATTTAATAAAATAATTGCCATATGTCTGGCTGTAATGCTGCTTGTGTCACTAACAGCCTGCACATCTCCAAATCAAAAGGCAGAGACTGATGTCAAAAAGCCGGCACAAACCTTAACCTTTGGTGCAATGGCTTCAGTTGAAATGATACCAATTATAATGGCTGAACAAAACGGCTATTTCGAAAAGCAAGGAGTAAAGGTAAATCTTCAATACTTCAAAAATGCAAAGGACAGGGATGCGGCTTTGCAGAGCGGCAAGCTGGACGGCATAATCAGTGACGAAGTTGCTGTTGCTTTATATCAGAATGCAGGTTTAGATGTGAAGATAACAGGACTTACAGATGGAAACTTTGTACTTGTAGCAGGTCCGGATTCAGGTATAAAGGGAATTTCCGATATCAAAGGCAGAACTGTTGCTATCTCAGAAAAAACTGTAATAGAATATACTTTCGATAAAGTTATGGAGAAAAACGGCTTAGATCCAAAGGAAGTTCAGAAGTCTATTATACCTGCAATGCCTACCAGACTTGAAATGCTTCGTACAGGCAAAGTTGATACAGCCCTTCTGCCGGAGCCCTTTGCTACTCTTGCTGTCAAAGCCGGCGGCGTCGTTCTCGGCAGTGCCAATGAAGCAGACATGTATACCTCAATAACTGCTTTTACACAAGCTTCTATCGATAATAAAAGTAATGAAATTAAAGCGTTTTTTAAGGCATACAACGAAGCTGTAGATTATGTAAATAACACTCCAATAGCAGAATATGAGGATCTTATAATTAAAACCGTAGGCTACCCACAAGATATGAAGGGCCAGATTGTGCTGCCTGAATTCAGAAAAAATGTACTTCCTTCTGAGGATGATATCCAATCAGTTATAGAATGGACAAAAAAGAACAACTTATTTAATAAAGAACTAAGTCCTAAGGATTTAGTAAGCAATATTGCCATCGATTAATTTTTCGGAGGTAGCCATGCTGGATATAGAGAACCTCTCTGTAAGTTATAAGTCCAACAGAAATAATGTACATGCCTTGGGTCCTATTACTATGAAAATTGAGTCCGGAGACATCATAGCAATAATAGGACCCTCTGGCTGTGGAAAATCTACATTTTTGCATGTATTAAGCGGAATTATCAAGGATTACTCAGGACAAACAGCTTTAAACGGTGAACCATTAAATCCTAAAATCCATAATATCGGCTTTATACCACAAAACTTTGGACTGCTGCCTTGGAGAAATATTGAGAAAAACTGTCTTCTTTCTCTAAAGATTAAGGGGAAACCCATTACAGAAGAAATAAAAAAGAGAGTAGATTACATTATAAATAAGCTGAATATCTCAGATCTGATGGATAGATATCCGAGAGAGCTCAGCGGCGGTCAGAAGCAAAGAGCTGCAATAGCTCGGGCCTTTATAATGAACCCAGACCTGCTTTTGATGGATGAACCTTTTTCTGCATTAGATGCACTGACAAGAGAAGAAGCCCAGGAGCTTTTTATAAATGTCTGGAATCAGTACAAACCAACAACAGTATTTGTAACCCACAGTATTGAAGAAGCTATCTACATGGGAAAGAAGATTGTCATAATGTCTCACAGCCCAGGTACAATAGTAGAAATCATAGAAAATCCGCTTTTTAATACCGAGAATTTAAGACAAAATGAGGAATTCCTCAAGCTGTCATCACATATTAGAAACATGGTCAAAGAGGGATGGAAACATGAACGCAAAGAAGAAAATTAAATTATTTTTACAAGGCTTTGTAATGGTTAATGTACTATGGTATATTCTGGCTGTAATTGTTGATTTGCATGTGCTTCCTACCCCCATAGACGTATATCTTAATCTGGGTAATCTTTACGACACCAGACTTCACATTCATATCTTAGCAAGCTTTTACAGAGTGGCGCTGGGCATAGTAATATCATTGATTTTAGGAGTGTCAACAGGCTTGCTTATGGCATACTCCAAGACCTGGAACAGAATATTAAACCCTTTGGTCTATTTTACATATCCTGTTCCTAAAACAGCCTTACTGCCTGTAGTCATGCTTCTTTTTGGCTTAGGTGACACTTCAAAGGTAATAATAATAGTACTTATTGTGGTATTCCAAGTAATTATAGCTGTGCGTGATGCAGCATTGAATATCCCGTCCGAGACCTACAATCCAATAAGAAGCTTAGGGGCTTCCAAGCTTCAGATATTCAGGTATATAACCTTCCCTGCAATAATGCCTGAGCTTTTGACAAATTTAAGACTATCCATAGGAACAGCGCTTTCCATATTGTTTTTTGCAGAGGGCTATGGAACACAATTAGGCATAGGCTACTACATACTGGATGCATGGACGAGAATAGATTACATGGGAATGTATGCAGGTATTGTTGCAATAAGTCTTTTTGGCTTTGTTTTATTTATGCTTACAGATATGCTGGAAGAAGCAGCATGCAAATGGAAAGCATGAAAAATAAAGCGGACATAGTATTTTACATTGCAGGAGCTGGCCTCTCTGCCAACCCCGGTATTTATTAGGAGGAAATATGACTAGGTTTTTTAATAACAAAAAAGTTGAATTATTAGCCCCGGCCGGTACCATGGAAATCTTCAGAAGCATGGTAAAGGCAAAGTGTGATGCAATCTATCTCGGGGGCAAATCCTTGAACATGAGGATGATTAGAAAAGGCTACAATCTGGCAGATGAAGAAATTGAAGAAGCAATTAAAATGGCTCATGAAGTTGGCAAAAAGGTTTATATCACAGTAAACAATATGATGAACGACTATGAAATTGATGAAGCTACTGAATATTTACACTGGCTGGACAGCATAAATGCAGACGGGATAATAATTCAGGATATGAGCATTTTGCAGATTTGCAGGGAACAAAAGCTAAACAAATTTGAAATTCACTCATCTATTATGATGAACGTGCATAATATTGAGTTTGTAAAAGCACTTCAGGAGTATGGGGTATCAAGAGTAGTTCTGTCCCGTGAAATGGATTTGAAAACGGCAAAGAATCTGCAGAATATGACCGGCATTGAAACAGAATATTTCATACACGGAGATATGTGTACTTGCAATGGCGCACACTGCTACTACAGCAGTGTGCTCTGGGGCAACAGCTCCAACCGGGGACGCTGTTTCAAGCCTTGCAGATGGCAGTACAAGATAAAAAAGGATGGCAAGCTCTATCCAACAGAGTATCCCCTTGCTGCTAAGGATATGTATATGTATGAGAACATACCTGAGCTTATAGAGGCTTGTGTTACTTCCTTCAAAATAGAAGGACGAATGAGAGAAACAGATTTTATTGTTGACCTGGTAAATACCTATGGTGAAGCTATAGACAGATACATTGAAGATCCATTAAGCTTTGACCGGAAAAAGCAGGCACAGGAATTGTTTGAAAAACGCAAAAGAGATTTTACCACTGCTTATGCATTCGGAAAGCCTGGCTTGGACTTTATAAATACCCGCTATGAAGGCACCGGGAAATTTTACTCCACCGGGAAGGTCTTTTCTGTTCCTTCTGAAGAGCCTGAAATCACACCGGCTGTTGTTGCAGCGGTTCAGGGTGAATTAAGCAGCGCCAACAAGAAAGAACATGGCAAACACAAATTGTCAGTTAAGGTAAATAATTATGAACAAGCCAAGCTTTGCATAGAAGCAAAGGCAGATCGAGTTTATATATCCTGTGAAGTGCTGCTGCCTGATGAGTTTATAACCATAGAACAGCTGCAGCATTTGGTGGACATAAAGGGAAGCACCGAAGTTTATCTTGCCCTGCCTCAAATGATGAGTGAGCTGCAATTTGACATTATTGATCAATATTTAAATAAAAATGGGCATCTGTTTGATGGACTTCTTGTATCAAACCTGGGTGCTATAAGAAAGTACAGCAGCAAGTTCAAATTAGTAGCAGATTATAACCTGAATATCTACAATCAAAAGGCTTTGGATTTCTATAAAGAACAGGGAGTCAGCGAATTCACTGCCTCCATAGAAGCTAAAAGTAATGAGCTGGCTAAATTATGCAGTTTGTCGAAAGAACCACTGGAGATTATAGTGCATGGACCTATAAGAGTCATGTATTTGGATCATAACCTGTATGATAACATAAAAGCTTTGCAGCCTGTTGAAGCAGCCGACAACAAATATGTAGATAACAGCATTCTGGTTATGGTGACCGATAAGGGCGAAAACCCGGTTTATATAGACAAGGATGAAAAAAACCACTTGTTTACCTCCAAGGAGCTGTGCCTGATGCCGGTACTTGAACAGCTTGATTTTGACAGGCCCGTTAAGGTGCGTATTGAAGGGCAGACATACAGCCTTGAAGAGTTGAAGTATATTATAGAAGCTTATCAAAAGGCTATTGCTGATAAATCAAAATGTAAGGAATTGTACGAAGAAATGAAATCCTGCAGAGCGGGCTTTACAATGGGTGCTCTGTCATATAAATTCGGGGTGGAATAGGAGATGTTATTATGAGTTATATAGGTCCGGAGGATATCTTAAAGAAAAGACAGCAGTACTTTTTCCCGGCAACCTCGTGCTTTTATAAGGAACCGCCGCAGATAGTAGCCGGTTCCATGCAGTACCTTTTTGACCAGAACAACAAAAGGTATACTGATTTTTATGCAGGAGTATCAGTTCTGAACTGTGGGCATTCAAATCCTGAAATACTGAAGGATACAATTGAGCAGCTGGGGAAAATGCAGCATACTACAGCCTTGTATCTTACCCAGCCTATGGTTGAGCTTGCAGAAAGATTGGCGGGAATACTTCCGGGAGACATCAGTAGAACCTTCTTTTGTGTAACCGGTTCAGAGGCAAATGAAGGAGCCATGGCTCTAGCCAGACTGTATACAAAGAAAACAGGCTATATTGCCTTAAAGGGCGGTTTGCACGGCAGGACACACTTGACCCTCAGCGTTACCGGTATTCCAATGTGGAGGCTGGATAACAACCTGATAGAAGAAAACATATTCTTTATTGACAGGCCATACTCCGATGAAAACAGTTATGAAGAAGCGATGACCAACTCGCTGAAGCGGCTGGAAGAAGTGCTGCAGAACCATGGCGGCGATATTTGTGCAATGATTATGGAGCCAATTCAGGGCAATGGCGGTATAATAATGTATCCTCATGACTATGTCAAAAAAGTAAAAGCCTTGCTTGAAAAATATAATGTACTGCTGATAGTGGATGAGGTACAGACCGGTTATGGAAGAACGGGCAAAATGTTTGCTATTGAACATTATGATGTAGTGCCGGATATAATTGTAACAGCCAAAGCATTGGGCAACGGCATTCCTATCTCCACCTTCTCAACTACCGATGAAATTGCAATGGCTTATAACAAGCCTTCTGCTTCCACCTTTGGAGGTAATCCTGTAGCTGCTCAGACTGCATTAAGCGTGCTTAAATATATTGAGAAAAATAACCTGGTTGAGAGAGCAAAGGAACTGGGAGAATATCTGAAGCAGAAGCTATTGCACTTGTCCTCTCCTTTTGTCCGGGAGATAAGAGGCTGTGGTTTAATGCTGGGTATGCAAATCCAAGCACATGACAAGAATAAGAATTCTGCAGAAATCACAGACATGATTCTGGAGGAAATGAAGGAAAGAGGCTTCTTAGTAGGTAAAAACGGTTTAAACAGGGACGTAGTGGCCTTCCAACCTCCTCTTGTCATTACAAAAGAAGACATTGATGCTATGATTGAAAACCTCCAGCAAACCTTAAACAAGCTGGCGTAAATGCTATTGATTAATGCGAAATTAGCCTCAACGCCGATAGCTTGTCATTCTGAGCTTGCGAAGAATCTTAGATACTTCACTACGTTCAGGATGACATAAACAATACGATTTGTACAATCTAAGGTAAGAAAAATTCTATCATTATAATTAAAGAGAATCTCTTTGTGAGGTTCTTTTTGTCTATATATATTATGTACAGATTTCATCTATTGATGCAGTTAGTCCGGCAAGTGAATAAATTTAAATGTTTGTACATATAATTTAGAGTATGTGAAATATAGATTACATAATATATAGTTTAAGCGAGAAATAAGGAGATAATCAATAGTATCAAATTTTAATCACGGTATATTATCAACAACCATACTTTACTCACTTAGATCTATATGTTATATTTTTAAACGTTCTCGGGAAACGGGAGCAAGAGAAAATTACCAGTTGACTATAGTGGTCTGACATGGTAAGATGTAATTCCTGCTTCGGTAACGAGGCAGCAAAACAGACAGGATATGAGAGACACAAATAACCACTAAAAACCAGCAAAAACAGTATTGACAACAAGTTAGTGGTGTGGTAAGAT
>CAZUGK010000077.1:0-2231 GCA_964619815.1 uncultured Clostridiaceae bacterium
CTATGGCAGCTTCAGGGTTTTTAAAAAGCTTTTTTGCTGTGATTTCATCAATCACTATCACACTCCTGGCACTTTGGACATCACGCTCATTGAGGAACCTGCCCGCGAGCATATCTACCTTCATTAGCTTGTTAAAGTCCTGTGTGATGCCGTCAATTTCAGCAAATTTCTTGTCTCTATCGGTTTTGATTTGTCCCATATCGCCTGATGCAGGCACAACTGAGGTTACCTCAGGAATTTTTTCCTTTATCAGCTCTGCATCCTTTAGTGTGAAGTAGTCCCGATCTTCGATATCATTATCTGTTGATTTGACATTTACATTTATCACGTTTGTTCCCAGGTCGTCGAATTCACCGACTATGGCCTGCTTGCCGCCCTGCCCTATTGATACTATGGTTATTACAGAGGAAATACCTATTATTATACCAAGCATGGTAAGGAAGGAACGCATTTTATTTGCTTTTACACTATTGAGGGCTGAAATAAAGCTCTCTACAAAGTTCATGCCCTTTTCCCTCCTTTGATTATCCTGTTCTCCACTTTCTTGTCTGATATGATCTCACCATCTCTGAATACTACGGCTCTCTTTGTATGCTGTGCAATATCAGGCTCATGGGTAACCATAACTATAGTGACACCTTCGTTGTTCAGGCCTTCAAATATATCCATTATTTCCTCGCTGGATTTCGTATCAAGATTGCCGGTAGGTTCGTCCGCCAGTATTATGGCAGGATCATTTACAAGGGCTCTTGCTATCGCAACTCTTTGCTTCTGGCCTCCGGAGAGCTCATTGGGCCTGTGGTGCATTCTCTCTGTCAGGCCTACTCTGTCCAGAGCGTTTTTTGCTTTCTTGAGCCTTTCGCTGGAAGACATACCGGCATAAACCATAGGAAGCTCCACATTTGCCAGTGCACTCAACCTTGGAAGAAGGTTAAAGGCCTGAAACACAAAACCGATTTTTTTATTTCTGATTGCCGCCAGCTCGTTGCCGTTAAGAGTTGATACATCAACATCATCAAGTATATATTTTCCGGAGGTCAAGCGGTCCAAGCATCCCAATATGTTCATCAGTGTTGATTTGCCTGAGCCGGAGGCTCCCATTATTGCTACATATTCATTCTTGTCTATCGAAAGGTTTATATCCTTCAGTGCTTCAACCTGTATTGCTCCGGTGTCATAAATCTTCTTAAGGTTCTCAACTCTTATTATCACTGCTCTTACCCCCTGACTGCTTGACCGGGTCTCCGTCTTTCAGTGTTGCAGGCGGGCTCTTTATATAATCATCACCTGCTTTTAAGCCCTCAAGTATCTGTATTTCGAAATCCGTCTCCATGCCTGTCTTGACAATTCTTTTTACTGCTTTGTTATTTACTGCTGCAAAAATATATTTTTTTCCGTCTTTATCTTCCTGGACCGATTCAAAGTTAACTGCTGCAGAATTCGGACTCTCCTTTAAGGTTATATCTATATCAGCTTCAAAGCCTACTTTTATTTTGTTGTCAGGATTATCAAGAGTCACTTCAATTTCAATTTTTGGCTCTTTGTTTGTTCCTTCCAGTGTAATGACTGCGGCGTCACTTATAGCAGTAACTGTTCCTTTATATTCGGTGTCTATTCCCTTTACCTTTACAGAGGCTTTCTGACCAATGCTCAAGCTTACAGCATCATATTGGCTTACAAGTACTTTTACTTTATACTTTGAAAGATCATATATTGTAATAGTGCTGTTTTCCACTGTGGGATACTGATTGGGTTTTACGTCGAGCTGCACTATTTTGCCGTCGATGCTTGACTTTATAGTGCTTTTTCCGATTTTGTCCTTTACATTCGCAATATCTGCCTTTGAGCTTTCCACAAGATTCCTTTTCTCCTTGATCTGGTCACTGTTGCTCACACCGAAATCATTGAGGGAATCCTTTGCATTATCAAGCTGTATTGTAGCCAGCTCCATTTTATTCTTAAAATCATTCATGGTTTTAAGTGCAGCTTCGTATTCTTCTTTGGAAACTGCTCCGCTCTCGAAAAGGACGCTGCTTTGGTCGTATTTTCTCTTAGCTTCATTGTAGTTAGTCTCTGCACTTTGCAGGTCTATTTCGGCAGTTCTCACTGCATCCTCCAAAGTCTTCTTGTTGTTTTTGCTTCCGGTATCCAGAAGTCTCTGAAGGTCCATATTCGCCAATTCCAATGCTAATTCGTACTTTTTGAGCTGGTATTCATTATCAGTTGAATCA
>CAZUGK010000077.1:2241-18237 GCA_964619815.1 uncultured Clostridiaceae bacterium
TGCCTGTTTCTTCTTTGACTTCCTGTCCTTCCTTTACATATACTTCAATAACCTTTTGCTGTGTTGGCAGTGAGATTTCTTCGCTATTGGCCGCTTCAATGTTTCCTGTCACAGAAATTGTCTGTGAGAGATTTTTTGTCTCGACCTTTCCTATGTCCACTTCTTTAACCTTGTTCTGGTTTGAGGTAATTATCCTTACAGCACCTATAATAATTACTGCAACTACTATAGCTGCTATGATAATCAGTTTTTTCTTCTTCATTTTTTTCTCCCTTCTATGCATTTCCTTTTCTCTCCACATCTATTTTATACGGATGAAAAGCAAAAAAGTTTCAGTTTGCACATAATTATTCTATCATAGTGAAAGATGCTAGGAAAGCTCGGGTATTCCTTATGGGTACAGGAACAGGCAACACGGATTTCCTGCGGAAAAACACGGGAATCCACGGAAGACACGGCGGGAGAAAATATTCTGTTGCATAAATAATTATCGACAATGAAGTAAGTGTCAAAGTTCACTAATGCAACTATAAATTATATAAAAGCTAACCGTGTAATCGCGTAGCGATTCCGTGGAACATCCGTGTGTTCCGTGTTACCCGTTCCCCGTCCCTATGTCGCATTCTTTATTAATTGCGGATTTTACAATATTATAATACAATAGTAGTAGGGGCGAACATTGTTCGCCTGCACACCGGCGTTTTTACACAGGAGGTGGTAAAAACTGTTTAAGCTTAACTTTGAAAAGGCTGCAATATTCGTACTTGTGCTCATATTGCTGATATCTACGGGAAATATATATACACAATTTCTGGGTTCGGATTTTCACGGCAGAAAAGTTAGTATTGTTGAGCCCGGCAATGCTGTTAAACTCACTTTCCCGGTAATGCTGCTCAAAGCAGATGAACTATACAAGCAAGGCAGGTATGAGGATGCCCGGAGTGAGTATTTGAGGCTGACGAGCCTTACAACAATAAGCAAGCAGCAAAAGGCTACGGTATATTTCAAGCTCGGCTTGTGCAATTTTGCCATGAAGCAGTTTGATATGGCTGTCGACAGCTTTATACAGTCTACGGATTATAATACCGGTGATGCCGTTGCATACAATAATGCAGCAGTAAGTGCATACCTTGCGAATAATAAAGCTGCGGCTGAAGATTACCAGAAGAAAGCTATTTCAATGCTGCCTGCGGTAGAGTTTCATTACAACCTGGGAAGAATATATGAGAGTGATAAAAAATACGAGGATGCTGTCAAATACTATATGGCGGTACTAAAAGGAGAAGACAATATCACAAGAAATAATGCAATAGACCCTGTACTCCTGAATATCAAAGTAAATAAACTTTTTCCCGATAAAGCTGTAAGGAGAGAGCTTTCAAAGGATTTGATCATGGCTTTGAAGCTTAAGGATGCCAGAGATATTTTTGTTATAGAAGATGCAGAAATGCAGGCAGGTATTGATTTTGATACTCGTATTGCCAATGTAAACGGGGTAAATAAGCTGTACTGCAAGTATAATAGAAATGATATGGACCCGTACCATCTGATAGACAGCCTGAATTGGACTGTAAAAAGCAAAGGGAGGACAATATATACCGGCACCAGGGATGAGTTTGCCATAACAATTGATAATCAGAATAATTATGATGTATCACTGAATATTAAATATAATGATAAAATAAAATCAAAAAATAAAATCATCAGCAAAAAGCAGATAAAGGACTTAAATGCAAGCAGTAAGACCCAGCCGACCGAGTATTGGATGGAAAAAAGCAAATATTATGTATATGCAGTATATGAGCAGGTATTTGAGAAAGGCTTCAATATAAGCAGCCGGGGCTATACGGATAGGTTTGGCGTGGAATGGTGGAAAAACAATATAAAAACTGAATTAATGGAAAAGGATATTATTGATGCAGAAAGTTCGTTATATATCAAGAATGATTCAAACCAAAATGCAGGTATTTGGGCAGATCTAAGCCCGTTGCTTGAGAATAAGGACTTAAAAGGCAAGAAAATTAATGTAAAGTTTTATGCAAGGAAAATCACAGAGGATGCTCAGCTGGTTTCCCGGTTAAGAGTTAAAGCAGACCAGATATACTATGCTTACGATAATTTTATTCTGGATTATAAATGGAGGCAATACAGCTTAAGTATAGAAATTCCTGAAGACTCATCAAACTTGACTTTCAGCCTTCAAATAAAGCCGGGAGAAGAAATCAAGGTTGACGGATTTATAGTGAATATTGCAAGATAACTGAAATTGATAAAAGAAGAACCCCGCAAACTTGCGGGGTTCTTCTTTTGTTTTTCCATTGTTGAGAGCAAATACTATTGTTCGATTTCAACACCGTAAACAGGTGCTGTCCCGTTTGCTCTGTATACTTCTACGATGTAGTTGTTGTCGCCAACTACTGTAGCAAATGCTGTTCCTGTTTCTGCATCAGCTGCTGCATATAATGTTGCTGTGCTGATGTTTCCGTCAACAACCTTTGTGAAGTATGTTGTGCCGCCGTATACAACTTGTACTACATAGTCAGTAGTGTTCCAGCCGCTGAAGGTTACATTGCCTTCAGTTACATCGATACCGCCGTCAACAACTATTCCTTCAAAGCTGTAGCTTCCAAGTCCGTCGATTTCTACTGTGTAAGTCTTGTTATCCAGGAGGGCTTCCTTCAAGGATACTTTAACTGCAGTAGCGTTTACTACTGGATCTGGAGTTACCTGAATTTCAGTACCGTCAAAGTTCTTAACCTTTACATCATTTGAGCTTACAGCTTTTGTTGTTCTTACTTCGATTGTTCTGCCGTCAACTATAGCCACACCCTTGATGTAATCTGTAGTTACTACTGCAGATGCTACAAAATCAAAGGATATGTCTTTAACTGAAGCTGTGTTGCCTGCGAGGTCTTTAGCGCCTGTCTTTGGTATAAGTGTGTAAACTTCTCCGGCTTTAAGAGCTGTTCCGCCAAGAGTCAATTTAACTATGTTCTTGTTGTCTTTATCAACAGCTGCTGAAGTTGTTGCGCCTGAAGCTGTTCCATCACTCTTTCTGATTTCGTATGAACCTGGTGCTGAAGCTGCGATGTTTTCAGAGTATACTACATTGATTGTCTTTGTGTTTACAGATTCAACATAATCAATTGCCGGATCTTCTTCATCTTCAAGTAATGTTGTGTAAGCTGTGTAGTTAGCGTAGTCAACTTCTTCATCCTTTACAGGGTTTCCGAGTAAATCAGTTACTGCTGTGCTGAAGTCGAACTTATAAGTTGTTTCGAATGGCAATACGCCTGAACCCTGTTTAACAAGGGTTAATGTTGATAATTCTTCGTTTGTAGTTGGTGTTGTGCTTGTATCAGCATCATCATCAACATATGCGTCAAATACTGTACCGTTTGCTGTTATTGTTGTTCCTGATGCCAACTTTATAGGAGCTGTGAATGTGAACTGGAGAGTTCTTACATCCAACTGATCCTTTGTTGAAACTTCAACTGAATCAGGATTTACATCTGATCCGTAGAATGTTGGCTTGTCATCGGAGTCAACTTTAAATGCGTTATTGTGCTTGTCTTTGATTCCGTTAAGTGCTGTTACAATTATTTCATCTGTTGTGTTTATAGCAGCATCTGTCTTGAGAACTACTGTAGTTTCGTCATCGATTATTCCAACAACGCTAGCTGTAAATGCTGTACCTTCTACAGTCATGTTTGGAGTAAGAGCTGATGCTGTAACTGGTTCATTGAATGTTACTCTGACTTCTCTGTTGCTTGCAGCGTAGATGTTTTCGATTTCAGGCATAGCTGTATCTGCGCCATCTACCTGTGAAGTAAAGTATGCTTTAGCATTTACTGTAGCATTTCCAAGTCTGTCCTTTACTCCGTTGATTGTGATTGTGTAGTTTTTGTTTGTTGCCTGCTCAGCAGTTGTGAGTGTTACAACCTTGTAATCATCACTGCCTGAAACTTCTGCCTTCAGAACTGTTCCAAGGCCGTTATTGATTGCGTAGTTTGCAGGATCGTTAGCTGAGTTAACATCAAGTCTTTCGTCAAATGTTACTTTAACCTGTGTGAGGCTGTTCCAAACTACTTTAGTTACTGTTGGTGGCTTTATGTCAGCGCCCTGTGATCTTGGTACGCTTCTGTTGCTTACTTTTGCTATTACATTGCCGAATTCGTCAGCGATGTTTTCTATTGTTATTTTGTAAGTTGTGTCTGTATCCATAGTGGATGTTGTCAATACTACTGTTTTGCCAAGGTCTGTGTCAGGCTTTGTAGGTCTTACTATTTCAGCCTTCAGAACCTGTAAACCATTGTCGAATGTGTAGTTGTTTACGTCAGTTAATGTTGTTGCATCCATTCTGTTAGTATCTGAGAATGCTATTTCAACCATTGAGTCGCCGTATACTTTTATAGCGCCTGTCTTAGGAGCTGTAGTATCAGGTGACATACCGCCAAACTGCTTTGTTATAGCTTTTGATATAACGTTCTTTGCTGCTGATCCGTCAGCGAGGTTGTTTATTGTAAGAGTGTATCTCTTGTTGATTGCCATAGGCTCTGTGCTGATTTCTACCTGATCAAGGTAGCCGTAATCATCACTAACTTCGTCTTTTGCAACTATCTTAGTTATAACAAGACCGTTGTCTATTGAGTAGTTTTCAATATTTTCTGCTGTAGCCTTGTCAATACCGTGTGCGTCTGAGAAGTTGAGGATTATTCTCTGGTTGTTCTTAACTATTACGTTTCCGCTTACTGTTGGAGCCTTTGTATCAGCTGTTCCAGCCAAGCTCTTTGTTACAGTCTTTATTGCAACCAAGTCTGATGACTTAACGTTCTGTATTGTGAGCTTGTAGATGTTGTTTGTCTTCATACCTTCAGTTGTAAGTTTTACTGTCTTTCTTGCATCATCCTGGCTTGTCCAGAGTTCTGCCTTCTTAACTGTTACTCCCTTGTCGAAAGTGTAGTTAGCTAAATCTTCAGCTGAAGCTTTGTCAAGGGCCTTTGTGAATACGATCTCTATTGTGTCAGTGTCGATGCTCTTTGCACTGTCAATTTCAGGAGCACCTGCAACTTTAGATATACCGGTAAAGTTTACTGATACGTCACCTACTGTCAATGTGTATGCTGTACCTGCAGTCTGTGCTGCTGTTTCCAGAACTACTATTGAAGCACTTTCAGCAACTGCTGATTTAACTTCAAGAGCTGTTTCTGAGCCTTTGACTACTACTTTGTAGTTAGCTGCATTTTCAGCAAAAGCTGCTGCAACTTCTGAATCAAATACTACTTCTACTTTGTTGTTAGCGATAGCTTTAACTTCACTTACTTTAGCTGTAGTAGTTTCTGCATAAAGACCAGCAGCTATAGCTGCGTCCTTATTGATCATTCCTGCTTCAACCATTGAAACTGCAAGAGTTTTGTTTGTATCTTTAACGTTTGCCTTCAAACCTTCGATTGTAGCTATTGCTAAATCGTTGTTTGTGAACTTAGCAACGTCAGCAACCTTTACAAGGCCTTTTGAAGCTGCGAATTCAAGAACTTCTGTCCAAGCGAAGTCTCCTACTACTTCAGCTGTGTTCTGCTTGTAACCGAGAGCTTCAAGCATTACTTTGTAGTACTGCTGAGCTGTGATAGTTGTGAATGGTTCAAACTTTCCAAAATCTGCACCAACCCAACCGAGCTGTGGATTAGCCTTGAGGTAAGCCATTATTGCTTTACCTTCTGACCATTTCATTGTGTTAGCATCTGCAAAGTTATCTGTTCCTGTAAATGCCATAGCTTCGTCTTCAAGACCCTTAAGTCTTAAGTACATTATAGCTGCCTGCATTCTGGTTGTTTCTTTTGCAAGGTATTCTGGTGTTACACCTGCTGAGTTGTCACCCTGAAGCACGCCCATGATCTTGAGGGCTTGTGCGTCAGCACCGATTGTTGCTGTTTCTTCGGCGAATGCAACTGTTACTGTTGAGAATACCATTGCAAACGCTAAAAGAAGAGCAATTATCTTCTTATTCATACGTGTTAGTTCCTCCTTAGAATTGTTTTTGGTTTTGTTTTGTTTTTTTGTGCCAGTACATGTCTGCCTTTGATCAACCACTCTACTTAAACCTATACTATGCACCCCCTTTCCAGGCTGTAGAAAAAAATTGATTAAAATCTTCTCATGGTTAACATAATTCTACACAGTATTCGCTTTTCCTTCTCATGTAATAATTTTGTAAACAACTGTAATCTGCGTGTAACAGAAATTATAGCGTAACTGTAAGTGAGAATTATGTAAAAAATTTATGTCAACCATTGAGCCCAAAAGAATACGCCATGTCTTTTTTAACCTGCTGCATGTTATTTTCTTTCTTACTGCACATATTTGACGAACGGAGCCTTTATTATGTTTCATTACAGTTTTGTAACAGAGGCTGTCCCATTTCTGAACAATAGCTGTTGCTTGAAATTGTATCTACCATGCTTTACTTGTGTCATTCTGAGCTTGCGAAGAATCTTAGATCCTTCACTACGTTCAGGATGACATACAGAAAGTATTTTTTTACTGCATTTTCCTTTAATAAGCAGGATTTGTGCAACTTCCACAGAATATATTCTGTAGTAAGGTGAAAAATAAAAGGAGGATACAGATGAAAAAATTTAAGGTACTAAAAGCAACAGTTATTTTGTTCGCACTACTATTCGCAGTTACCGGTGTTGCTTATGCGGCTGACAATACTTCAAAGTTTACCGATATAGATAGTAGTTGGGCAAAACAGCATATCATCAATGTGTACAATAAGGGCTTGATGGGTGGGGTAACAGATACCCAGTTCAAGCCGGGCGACCACGTTAAGAACTATGACGCATTAGTAAGTATATCACGTATGGTTAATCGGGAAAATGATATAAATCTGGAACAATTGGAGAAAAAGTACCAGGATAGTGTCCTAAAAAAATACAATGTGCCTGATTATGCAAAGGACGGTATTCTTATTTGCCTTGGTAAAGGTATAATTACGGATTTTGATGTAAGTGCATTTGCCAAAACTCCCAATGCTACGAAAAAGGATATAGCAAAATACCTGGGACTCGCTTTCGGAGTGACGGTGAATAAGGATGCACCTCCGGTTGTGCTAGCCTACAAGGATTCTATGTATATTCCGACTTTGTATAAGCCTTATGTGAAATTTCTGATTGATAAAGGCGTAGTAAATGCTACAGGGGAATTTAAGCCTAATGATCCTATAGACAGGGCGTCCTTCGCAAAAATGCTGGATATTTCAAACTCTGTGTACGAAAAGGATAAGCTTGGGCTGGACACACCGGTTGTTGACAGCGGTTCAACCGGTAATACAGTACCGGAATCAAATGCAGGTACAGGTTCGGATGTAGTACTGCCTGACACAACTGTAACTCCTCCGCCTGTTACAGTAGGAGGCGATGAGCAGGCTGATGTAACGGCATATGTTGATGAAGTGATTGCTGAATACGGCAACCTGGCGGTATTTGTCGGAACTGAGAGAAGAGTATATAAAGTAGCTGATAATGCTGAATGTACAATAGACGATGTTTCAAGCGGATATTGGAAGCTTGAAAAAAGCGACATGGTTAAGCTATATCTTCAGAATGACAAGATAATTAAAATTGTTAGTGAAAGCAAAATCAGAAAAACAGTAGGAAAGCTTGTGGGCATCCAGTCAGCGGATAAGACCATGCTTACAATGGAGACACTTAACGGTGAAAAAAGGAATTACACAATAACAGCAAAAACTATAGTAATAAAGGATGGAAAGAGCGCATTGTGGCAGGAGCTTAAGGAAGGAAACACGCTGGTAATTACCACTTCCTATGATGAGCTTATTGAAATAAATGCTGACGGAGTAAAAAGCACCGATAAGGGTGTGCTTGAGTCAATAGTATACAGCAGAATGGCTCCGCCAAAGCTTGTAATAACAGCGCCTGATGGAAGCCAGAATACATATTATGCAAATAAGACTGTTGAAATAACAGGGGCAGCCAATGACGTGTATTCTTTAAGGCCGGGCATGCAGCTTGAGGTAAGCCTTGTAGATGATGAGATAAAAAAGCTGGCAGTTATAAATGAAACTGCTTCAGTTCAGGCACAGCTTAAGGGAATGGTAAAAAGCATAGATGCCGGAGCCGGTATTGTAGTTGTAGAGGTATATGACAGTAACGCAGGCAAATATATTGATAAGAAGATATACGTAACAGCAGACACGAAGATTGTATATGTGGACCTTGTCTCACTTGCAATAAACTCGCTTAATCTTGAAAACCTTAAGGCCAATCAGACAATAAGTATAATAGGTACCGGAAATGCAGACGGCATAATTGCAAAAACAATACAGATGATGAATTAGGCGCGGGACGTCGGTCGCGGGGTTTCGGGGTTCCGGGGAATGTAAGGGCGATTCAAGAATCGCCCTTTATCTTTCGTAGGGAACGACGCCCTCGTCGTTCCATTACATAGGAGGATATATATGGACAATAAACTAATTTCCGTCGTCGTCCCCATGTATTATGAAGAAAAGGTTGTGGAGGAGTGCTACAGGCGTCTTAAGAGGGTAATGGACAACTGCGGCAAAGAATATGAGCTTGTTTTTGTAAATGACGGCAGCAGGGACGGAACGCTGGATATACTTGAGAAGATAGCGGAAAATGACAAAAAGGCTAAGGTGCTTAGTTTTTCAAGGAATTTCGGACACCAGGTGGCTGTCACAGCAGGAATAGACAAGGCCAGAGGCAATGCCATTGTTATAATAGATGCCGACCTGCAGGATCCTCCCGAGCTAATCACCGAAATGCTCAGATTATGGGAGCAGGGCTATCAGGTTGTCTATGCAAAAAGAAAGAGACGAAAAGGAGAAAGCATATTCAAACGTGTGACAGCCAGTTTATTTTACAGGTTGCTTGATAAGCTGTCCGATACCAGAATACCTCTTGATACGGGAGACTTCAGGCTTATTGATGCCAGGGTGGCTGATGAACTCAGGAGGATGCGGGAGAAAAACAGGTTCCTCCGTGGTATGGTCAGCTGGATAGGCTTCAAGCAGATACCTGTTGAATATGAGAGGGAGGAAAGGTTCGCCGGAGAGACCAAGTATCCCCTTAAGAAGATGATAAAGCTTGCTCTGGACGGCATTATATCCTTTTCCTCCAAACCCCTTAAACTAGCACAGCATTTAGGTTTTTTTGCAGTAATTTGTTCAATGGCGATTTTGATATATTCTATTGCCTACAGGCTTGTAGGCGGTGTCAACCTTGTATCAGGCTGGGCTTCTATTATGACTACAGTTGCCTTTCTTGGGGGAGTGCAGCTTATCTCAATAGGCATATTGGGGGAATATATCGGCAGAATGTATGATGAGAGCAAGGGAAGACCTTTATATATAATAGAAAAGGAAATCAATATAAATGATGAGAGGTAAGAAGCTTCTGACCACTGTGGCAAGCATGGTGCTTGCAGTAGTGCTTATGTATTATCTGCTTTCAAAAGCAGGCTTTGAAGTGATTGCAAAAAATCTGACACTCCTTGATTACAGGTGGGTGCTTTTAGCCATAGCCTTATATACCTTTGACATGCTTGTAAGGGCATTCAGGTGGAAAGTGATCCTTTCAGGCAACGACATTAATATAAGGCTCTGGGATTCATTCCTGGCATACAATCTCGGGAATAGCCTGAACATCATCATACCGGCCAAAATTGGGGACGTTGCAAGATCCTATTATCTTAAGAAGAAATTTTCGCTGCAATATTCCCGGACCTTGCCGGCCACATTCTTAGACAGGGTGTTTGATGTACTGGGAGTGTACGTGGTTTTGCTGTTCAGCGGGTTATACATAATAGCAAGAACCAGGTTGGCACCCTGGCTCTACTACACCTTTGCGGCAGGAATTGCAGCGCTTATTGCTACTGTGGCTGCGATGGAAATACTGTTTAAGAAAAAGTATATAATAGAACGTATAAGCAACAAGAAGCTGAAAAGTCTGGTATATTCTCTGCTGGAAGCTTTTTCCGGCTCCTTCAAGGATAAAGGGAATTTTATACTGCTCCTTGCCTGTTCAGTTGTTATCTGGCTATGTGAGGGAGTGTTTTCATATTTAATATTTATTTCAATGGGACAATATATGAATCCGGTTCTTGTTATATTTGCAACTATGATAGCCATTCTTACAAAGGTTGTGCCGGTTACTCCGGGAGGCATCGGAGTATTTGAAGGCACCATGGTGCTGATGCTGTCCCTGTTTGGCATGGATGCCGGGACCGGAGCAGTTGTTTCTACAGTAAATCATTTTATGATGAATTTCTATACAATTTTGCTTGGAATATATGCTTTGTTCCGTGAAAACATCAGTATATCGGCAATACGGCAGGAAGGAATAGAAAGAAAATGAGGATAGGAATAGTTGGATGTGGGATAACAGGTCTTACTGCGGCGTATGAGCTGTCAAAGAAAGGCTGTGAGGTAGAGCTTTTTGAAGCGGCAGACACTGTGGGAGGCATTGCCGGAGCTCTGAAAATGGACGGGTTTTATCTCGAAAAGTATTATCACCATTTTTTCAGGTCTGATGTGCATATCATAGCATTGCTGAAGGAACTGGGGCTGGAGAGCAAGCTTCTGTGGCAGGAAAGTACTATGGGATATTATTCAGACAATATGGCGTATGAATTCGGCACTCCTGTCTCGCTATTAAAATTCAAACCCTTGCCTTTCATGGATAAATTATGGTTCGGAATATCTGTCTTGAAGCTTATGGGGATAAAGGACTGGCATCCATTGGAGAATGTGACCGCGCAGGAATGGCTGATGAGAAATGCCAGGGAGAAAGCCTTCGAGAAGGTCTGGAGGCCACTCCTGATAAGCAAATTCGGCAAGGAGTATGATAAGGTCTCAATGGCATGGATGTGGGGGAAAATCAGGTTAAGAGGCACCTCCAAAGAAAAGGGGAAAGAGATGCTGGGCTATATCGATGGAAGCAGCCGTCTGCTTTTTGAAAGACTTACAGAACGGCTAAGGGACAAGGGAGTAAAGATAAATCTGGGCTGCAAAGTTGAGGAGATAATAAAAGAGGGTGACACCTTTACCATTAAGCTACAACAATGTAGGGGCGGGCTTCCATGCCCGCCCGCCAGGGAAAGCACAAACTATGATAAAATAATAGCCGCCGTACCGCTGCCCGTATTTGGAGAATTGGCGGCAGGCACACTGCCTGGGGCCTATATGGATAAAGTCCGTGCTATAGAACATACATCCGTCGTATGTATGATACTTATGCTTAAAAAGCCTTTCAGCAGGTTCTACTGGCTGAACATCGGAGATGAAAGCATACCCTTCGGAGGGCTTATTGAGCATACCAATCTGCTGGATAAGAGCTTGTATAATAATAAAAACATCTTGTACATATCAAACTATCTGTACAAGACAAGCAAGCTATACGGCATGGGAAACGAAGAGCTGCTGAAGGAGTATATTCCCTACCTGAAAAGGATAAATCCGGAGTTTGAAGAGAGCTGGATTGAGGAAGTTCATACCTTCAGAGATGAATATGCACAGCCGGTTATCAAATGTGGATATTCCAAGCTCAAACCTGAATTTGAAACCCCGGTGCAAGGGCTTTACACAGCCGGTATGTGCAACATCTACCCCGAGGACCGGGGCGTAAACTACGCCGTCAGGGACGGAAAGGCTGTAGCAGCGCATATTATGCGTTCTCGGTAAAATATTTGTCTAATTCCCATTTTAATGGGTTTGTTTCGATATATTCGTATATTTCTTGGTACTCCGGTTCATTGCGTATGATGTGGTCGTGGTAATTACGGTGCCACACATTAATATTTTCATTTATCACATGAATCTGTTTTGCTGTATTCATTTTCAAATATCCTATAACTTTCGATAACAACGATCGTTTTTGTACGGGCGATTCACGAATCGCCCCTTCTCCTGATATGACAACAATTAAATGAATATGATTCGGCATAATAATATAATTATCTATAAAAATATTTGGGAAACGTACCGACAAATTTTCCATTACTGATTTAACAATAATTCCATTTGCATTTAAATTCATATGTGCCATTTCGGGCGATTCATGAATCGCCCCTACGACTTGTCCAAATAAATGCGACTTATTATGCGTACATATCGTCACAAAATAATAACCTGCTTGTGAATAATCGTAATTTTTCAACCGTATATTCTTTCTCCGCGGCAATTCACTCATAAAATCACCTTCCTAAATTTCGGGTGATTCTTGAATCGCCCTCTTCGATATGTACCCTAATCACCTTCGTATTACCGCTTTCAAAAACCACATCCCCAAGGCTCAACAATTTTTCCTCATTCAAATGCTTGAACTTTTCCCTTTCCAAATCACCTATTATTATATACTCCACCTTGTATTTCCTTATAATACCCCATGTTGCTTCTATGTCCCGGGACTCATACACCGTTTGTACTTCTTTTCCCCTGCTTTCAGGCTCATTTCTGTCATTTCTCCACAGCCATTCGTGCACAAACCATCCCTGCACTGTAGGAAGGCCTGTAGCCATGGAAATCCTGCAGTAGTCACTGTAGCTGTCTCCGTTGGCCTCAAGTATAGTAGGCTGGCCTTTGACGTTGGCATTTAACCATTCAATGACACCGTAATCTTCAGGGTATTTTGACTTTATGAACTGCAAGCCGTCCAGCCCTTTGTAATTAGATGGGGCGGCACTTTTGTAATAACCTTTGAAAGCCATTGGAAAGTAGGTCATAGGCATAATATATACAATCAGCAGCACAACTGCCGTAAGTATTTTTGCGCTCTTGCGGCTGAGTGCGGATGGTACCCTGACAGCTATATAGCCTGCTGCTATGCAGAACATTATAAAAGCTTGGTATGTGAGCTTGAACATGGTATTTGCCCTGTGATAGCCTCTATAGTAAATATCGCTTACAAAAACCACTTCAGGTATCAGGAGCAGCCCCAAACCGCAGCAGCATATTATGAGGCAGAGCATATCTGAAACAGTGACATTTTGCATAAGCCTGCCCAGCCAGCTTTCACCCTTGTGCGTGACTTTCATCCTTCTCCGGGTTGTTATCGTAAGGAACACAGCAAAACACAGTACATAAAAAAACTGGTACCCCCATAATATTGCCAGCTGGTACAGGGGGGTCCTGTAATGCACCAGGCCGATACCTGCTGATATGCTTTCGAACTTCAGTGAGTAGGGCAGGGCGAAAAGCTGTGAAAGAGCTACTGCGGCAAGCACAACTGATAATGTCTTAAGCACCGGATGTGAAGGCTTCGTTTCATTTATACCGGCCATATGAACGGAGGGCAGGAAATAATGGTATATATTCCTGTACAGCATTGTAATTGCAAGAACTGTTATATATATAGGATAATCCCAGGTGTTTGTCATATACATAATTGAGAGGAGGAAACCCAGAGTAACAACCTTTCCGAAGCCAAGCCTCCCGGTCTCCTCACCTGCAGCAAAACAGCTCAATATCAGCGCCAGAAAGGTCAGTACTGTAGGAATATCCGATACATGGCCGTGCAGGTCGGATACTATAAAGGAATAGGATGGAAACTCATGTATGGTTTTGTCGTCGGTAGAAGGGTTGTAGCCTATGTATCTGGTGGAATCCGGATAAAAGTAACCTTTTCCTTCTGTCTGTGCAATTCCATAACCGTAAACGAAGCTGTGCAGGTTGCCGCCTAAGGCAAGAAGAGAAGCAGCTATGAGCCCTGCTATTATCAGCTTGTTAATGCTGACTCTTTTCAAAAGCTGCAGCAGATTGGAAGCTATTGAAAAAGTAAGCAGGAAGGACAGAGCAAAAAGGGTTGCAATCATCAAATTGTATGCAGATGCCGGTTCTACTCCCGTAAGCCTTGTAAGATAGGCAGCTATGTAATGTCCGAAATAGTAATAATTGATGCCGGCTCCTGCAAACCATATATCTGCGGGGGGCATGGTGTCAGCCCTGAGAATGGCATTTACAAAGCCGAAGTCCATATACTTCTCAAGCCCGTATATGTCAGGCTGAAGCCCCCTTACGTAGCACCACATAAGTAGTAAGCCCAAAAACATCAATTCCTCAAAAATTATTATACAGCCCTTTTCCTTAACAATTTTTGAAATATCAGAGCCTTTGCCCATAAAAAATGCAACAGGTATGAAAGCCAAGGGTAAAATAAAAGAATATATTCTGTCTGAGCCAAAAATGCCCAAAGAGGACAAAAGCCATGAGGAATATGACAGGATCAGAATCCCTATAACCCTAGAAAAACCATAGCCTCTATCGAAAAAGCAGCGGAAGTATTTTTGGGTAAGCGGCAGGAATAATATGCCTATAAGTAGAATATATAACCACCATTTGATGATGAGCATCATGTCCCCTAACATACGAAAGCCTCCTAAATATTGTGAATTTATACATCTAT
Source organism: uncultured Clostridiaceae bacterium (assembly GCA_964619815.1). Taxonomy (GTDB): domain Bacteria; phylum Bacillota; class Clostridia; order Lutisporales; family Lutisporaceae; genus BRH-c25. The sequence continues at coordinate 16,680 of CAZUGK010000077.1, forward strand.
ATATTACAGGAAAATAAGAGATATTAAAAGGGGACATGAGCCGCCAGTTACTAGTCTCCAGTTACGAGATTCAAGCAGAGCTTCGAAGCCCAGCTCAATTCTAGCGACTAGCGACTAGTGACTCGTGTCTGCTTATAAAGCATACAAAGGAGAGAAATAATGAAGGTTAAAAAAGCAATAATACCTGCAGCAGGATTGGGGACCAGGTTTTTACCCGCCACAAAGGCGCAGCCGAAGGAAATGCTTCCCATAGTGGATAAACCGACTATACAGTTCATTGTAGAAGAGGCAATCAACTCAGGAATTGAAGAAATACTCATTGTAACAGGACGTAATAAGAGAGCTATTGAGGATCATTTTGACAGATCGGTGGAGCTGGAGCTGTTGCTTGAAAGCAAAGGCAATGATGAGCTTCTGAAAGAGGTTCGGGATATTTCCAATCTGGTGAATATATATTATGTGAGACAAAAGGAAGCAAGGGGGTTGGGCCATGCCATAAATTGCGCCAGGACCTTTGTGGGGAACGAGCCCTTTGCAGTAATGCTGGGGGATGATGTGGTAGACTCTCCGGTTCCATGCCTTAAGCAGCTGCTGGATGTATTCGAACAGCATTCCAGGACTGTGCTCGGTGTTCAGGAAGTAAGCTCTGAGGATGTGAATAAATATGGCATAGTTGCCTATGATAAAATTGATGAAAGACTTTACAAGGTGAAGGATCTTGTGGAAAAGCCGGCAAAAGATAAAGCTCCGTCAAATATTGCAATACTGGGAAGATATATAATAACTCCGGAAATATTTGATATACTCGAGAGGACAGAACCCGGCTCCGGGGGAGAGATACAACTGACGGACGCACTTAGGGCACTGGGAAAAACCCAGGAAATGTATGCATATAACTTTGAGGGTAAAAGATATGATATAGGCTCAAAGCTTGGCTTCCTGCAAGCAACAGTGGAATTTGCACTGAAGAGGGAAGATTTGAACCATGAATTCAGAGAGTATCTAAAAGGATTGAGCCTCTAGTAGGGGCGGGTTTCCATGCCCGCCCGATCACGAACTTAAACCTAAAAACCACGCGCCACTTGCCACGAGCCAAACCCAAAAAGCATACCCAGAATAATTATGGAGGTTTTTTTATGGACTTTTATGAAAGATATAACAAATGGCTGACTGATGCCGCCTTTGATGACGAAACCCGTAAGGAACTAATAGCAATAAAGGATGATGAAAAGGATATAGAGGATAGGTTCTACAAGGACCTGGAGTTTGGAACCGGCGGACTCAGGGGGGTAATAGGAGCCGGCACCAACAGGATGAATAAATATACCGTCGGCAGAGCAACTCAAGGCCTGGCCAACTATATTATGAAAAAGAAGATAGAAAAGCCCAGTGTTGTAATAGCTTATGATTCCAGGCGCTATTCCCGGGAGTTCGCCATGCAGGCAGCAAGAGTATTGAATTCCAATGGGATTGAAGCATATGTATTCAGCGAACTCAGACCAACACCGGAGCTTTCTTTTGCTGTAAGGGAGCTTAAGGCCACTGCGGGGATTGTCAT
>CAZUGK010000077.1:18247-19232 GCA_964619815.1 uncultured Clostridiaceae bacterium
TAACAGCAAGCCACAATCCGCCCCAGTACAATGGCTACAAGGTGTACTGGAGTGATGGGGGCCAGGTGGTTTCCCCAACTGCCGAGGAACTTATTGCAGAAGCAAATTCCATACAGGATTTTTCTGAAATAAAGTGCATTGATGAATGTGATATTGAGGAAAAAGGGCTGCTCAGGTTTTTAGGTGAGGAAATGGATGACAGATACATTGGAAGAGTTAAGTCTCTGGCATTGAATCCTGATGTTGTAAAGGAATTAGGAGACAGCTTCAAAATTGTCTACACTCCTTTGCATGGAACCGGGAACAAGCCTGTCAGAAGGGCTCTGAAGGAAATCGGGTTTACTAATGTGATTGTGGTGCCGGAGCAGGAGCATCCGGACCAGAACTTTCCTACGGTGAAATATCCGAATCCCGAGGAACATGAGGCCTTCACCCTTGCTATTGAGCTTGCGGTCAAGCAGTCGGCCGATATAATAATTGGAACTGACCCTGACTGCGACAGAGTGGGTGCGGTAGTGAAAAACAACCGTGGAGAATATGTTGTACTTACAGGAAACCAGACAGGAGCATTGCTTGTTGACTATATATTGGGCTCCATGGAGCAGCAGGGAAGGCTGACCCCGGAAAGCACAATAATTAATACTATAGTTACGGGCAAAATGGGGGAGAAAATAGCTGAAAGTTATAATGTAGGTACAATATCGGTACTTACAGGCTTCAAATATATAGCAGAGAAGATAAAGGAATTTGAGAGCAGCGGCAGGGAGTTCGTATTCGGTTACGAGGAAAGCTACGGGTATCTCGCGGGAACCTTTGTCAGGGATAAGGATGCAGTTATAGCTTCAATGCTGATATGTGAAATGGCTGCCTGCTATAAGAAAAATGGCATGACTTTGTATGACGGACTTATGGAGCTTTACAAAAAATACGGATATTACAAAGAAAGCCTTAGCTCAATTGCCTTCAAGGGTAAGGAAGGCATGGA
>CAZUGK010000078.1:0-4790 GCA_964619815.1 uncultured Clostridiaceae bacterium
AGCAGCTGACTTGTAATCAGCAGGTCGGGGGTTCGATTCCGTCCACCAGCTCCATTTAGTAATTTTAGCACTGCAAGATATTGCAGTGTTTTTTTATTGTATAGGAAAGTATAACTTTCCTATACAATAAAAAACCTTTATTTAACTGCCCGTGCCAGAATTTCCTCATTATATTCGGAAAAGGCACATGGGCTTCAAATGCGGCCGAAGCCGCCTTTGTTCTATTACCAAATAGTCCGAAAGTTAGCTTTGGCGGTGTCCCATGGGAAGGTTCTGTAAGTGGTAACTAAAATAGGTTATGTGTTATACTGTGAATATGGGCTATGTAAACGATATTTCAATTAAAAAAAATGAGGGATAAGTGTGAAGAAGATTTTGCTCAAATGGATCTTTTTAGCCTGCGCTTTATTCATGTTTCTTTTTGGAATATATAGACTCTTTTATAGTGATGGTGTTAACTCATTGGGTGTTGGAGGACAGTATTCGGATATACTGACAGATAAGGAAAGGGAATGGATTGAAGGAGAAGGCGTACTAGTGTATTCCGCTGACAGAAATGCTCCTCCATTAAGATTTGTAGATAAATCCGACAAGCAATACAAAGGAGTCGTAGTAGATTATATAAACTCTCTTTCCTTGGAGATCGGGGCAAAGATTGAACTGCATCCACTTTTATGGGAAGATGCTTTGGCAAGCCTTTCAAGGGGAGAGACAGATATTTGTGACATGTTTTCAAGTGAGCAAAGGGCTAAATATTATCTATTTACAAAACCTATATATAATTTAAGAGCAGTACTTGCGGTAAGAACTGATAATGATAATAGTATAAGAGGACTGGCAGATCTGAAGGGTAAGGTAATTGCCACTCAGAGGGGCGACTATGCAAACGAATATGTTGAAACTCACTATCCTGATGTAAAAATGCGCTATGTTGCTGATGTATATGAAGCACTGGAATTACTCCGACTGGGAAAAGTATCAGCTGTTATGGGTGATGAGCCTGTAGTTTTGTATCAAGTTGATAAAAACAACCTCAGAAATGAAATAAAAATAATAGACAAGCCTCTTTATGAAAATGAAGTTGTTTTTGCTGTGCCTAAGTCCAAACCCGAATTAGTCACTATACTAAATAAAGGAATCGACAGCTTAACCAGAAAAGGGCAATTAGAAAAAATACAGCAAAAATGGTTCGGTATATCTACACCTATAGTAACTAATCAGATTTTCAGCAGGCTGAAAAACTATATAATAGCATATGTTGTACTACTAATTTTTATTTTAATTGTCATGATTACATGGAATCAATCCTTAAAAAGACAAGTCGAAGCAAGAACAAAAGAATTGGAGGACAGCCGTAATGATTTGCAGATTGTTTTTGATGGGATAACTGAATATATGATAGTTGTTGACAGTAATAATGCCATCGCAAATGCAAATAATGCTTTCATAAATTATGCAGGGTATCACAAGGATAGTATACTAAACAAGCCGTGCAAGGTTTACCTGAAAGAATTCTGCGGTGATTGTGGGAGCTGTCTGATGATGGAGACGTTCAAAACCTCTCTTGATTATAGAAAAGAGATATACAGCAAAAGTGAGGCGTATGAGCTTCATACTTATCCATTGAAGGACTCTAGAGGTTTTGTCAAGAATGTTTTAATATTAATAAATAATATTACCAGTGAAAAAATTAGCAGGAATCAGATTCTGCAGTCAAATAAAATGATTGCAATAGGGCAATTGGCTGCAGGTATAGCTCATGAAATCAGAAACCCTTTGGGGATAATACGGAATCACAGCTTTATATTAAGGCATACAAGCTGTAGTGATGAGAAGACCGCAAAATCGTTAAACTCCATTGATTCAGCAGTACAAAGGGCAAGTAAGATAATAGATAATCTGCTTAATTTTTCCCGTATATCAGGAAATACTCAAGAATTAGTGGATATAAAAAGCTTCATAGGTAATATAATGGAACTCCAGGGTAAATATATGCAAAAGCATGATATAGCTTTTGAACTTTTATGCAATGATGATTTGAAGTGCACGGTAAATCAGGAATCTTTAAAGCATATATTAATAAATCTATTTACTAATGCCGCTGATGCAATAAATGACAGCGGGAAGATAACTGTAATAGCCAAGCTGGCCGAAGGAGGCTTATATATAGAGTGTAGTGATACGGGCTGTGGAATAAAAAAAGAAGATCAAGAAAAAATATTCAATCCTTTTTATACAACCAAAGATCCAGGAAAGGGTACAGGACTTGGGCTTTATATAGTATACAGCGAGGTTAAGAGGCAAAATGGCGAAATAACAGTAGAAAGTGACTTAGATGCAGGAACCAGTTTTAAAATTTTCATTCCGCTAAAAGAGGGGGAAAATATAAGTGAGTCAGTCATATAAAATATTGATAGTTGATGATGAAAGAGAATATAGGGAGACATACAGGATGATTCTGGAGAGCCGAGGCTTTATAGTTGGAGAAGCTGAATCTGCAAAAGAAGCTCTCGAAGTAATGGAAAATGAATACTATCCCCTGGTGCTGACCGATATTCTAATGCCAGGTATGGATGGAATGGAGTTTTTAAAGGAAATAAAAAAGAACATTGAAAAGTCTGTTGAGGTTATAATGGTAACAGGATATGGCAGTATTGAGACAGCGGTACAAGCAATGAAGATGGGTGCCTTTGGATATTTCATAAAGAGTCATGATCCAGAGGAACTGATGATAGAAATTGATAAGGCAAAAAAAATAGTTAACCTTCAAAATCAAAAAAATATGATAGCAAAGAATAAGGAAAATAGAAGATTTCTTTATCAAAGCAAGAATTCAAAAATGAAGGAAATCTTGGGCATAATTGATACTATAGGAAAAAGCAATACAAATGTACTGCTTTTAGGGGAGTCAGGTGTCGGGAAGGAAGTGGTGGCTCAAATGCTTCATGATAAAAGCCAAAGGGCAGCCATGCCTTTTATAGCTATTAACTGCCAGTCTTTCTCTGATAATCTACTCGAGTCAGAACTTTTTGGCCATGAAAAAGGAGCATTTACAGGCGCTGTTGACAGAAGAATGGGACGGTTTGAAGAGGCCAGTGGAGGTACTATTTTTTTAGATGAAATCGGAGAAATGTCATTGAATACTCAGGTAAAGCTTTTAAGGGTTTTAGAAAATAAGACAATTGAGAGAGTAGGATCAAATAAATCTATTAATGTAAATTTCAGGCTTATTAGTGCAACTAACAGGATTTTAACTCATGAAGTCAAGAATGGCAAGTTTAGGGAGGACCTGTTCTATAGGATTAATACCATAACTATTGAAATACCTCCCCTTAGAGAAAGAAAAGAAGACATTGCAGATATGATAGATTTCTTTACTAGAAGGTATAAAAATGAACTTAAGAAGGATATCAAGGGCATAGATGATGAAACAATGAATTATCTTATGAATTATGATTATCCGGGAAATATTAGAGAATTAAAAAACATAATTGAAAGACTTACTGTGCTGTCGGCAGATGGAATACTTAGAATGAATTTTGGTACAGGAGCAGGTCCGAAGAAGGATATTGGCTTAAGTCATATAGAAATTAAGCCTTATCGTGAAGCAAAAAAAGATTTTGAGATTAATTACCTGAGAAACGTACTGAAGCACTGCAACAATAACATAACACAAGCTGCTAATCTAATAGGAATAAGCAGAAGGCAGCTTTTTAATAAAATTATAGAGTATAATTTAAAGGATTGCTATAATTCTAGTGACTATTAGGAATAGGACTTCCATATGGAAATTTATTTCCTGATTATGAATGGAAATTTAATTCATAGCCAAAAGGGGAAAGCCTGATATTACAGGCCTTCCCCTTTTGGCATATTTTTTGCTTATTTTATCAAATATATGAAGAGTTCTGCTTGCGGTAAGAACTCAATATGCAAAAAATTATTAGAATAAGGAGGTTGTTGAATTGGAAAAAGCAAAGAAAGGCCAATGGGTGGAGATCGAAAATGTTGTATTGACACCAAAGGAGAGGGCTCCACAGCTGCCGGAAGATACTAAGGCTACACCTCTTATGATGTGGACTAAAGGGTTTTTGGTAAATGAATCTGCAGCAATCGGAGAAACGGTAAAAATAATAACTTTGGCGGACAGGGCAGCTGAAGGAAAGCTTGTAACCATAAATCCAAGGCACGAGCATGACTTCGGGCAGACAGTCCAGGAGCTTTTAGAAGTTGGTCTGGAAGTAAGAAAAGAAATTGAAAATATATAAGCAAGGAGGTATTAAAAGTGAGAGATATATCCTATAAGGCGGTCATGAACAGAAAAAATGAAATAATGAAAAATGCTATAGGTATCGACTACAGTATATTTGAATACGGAAAGCTTTCTTTTGATTATGAAGGCATGATGGAAAAGGTTAATTATACGATTCCGGAAATACAAAAGATTCAGGCAGAAACCAAGGTTGGAAATACTCCAATATTTGAACTGAAAAATATAAATAAGCTGGTAAAAAAATATGCTGAACCGGGTAAGGGTGCAAGAATATTTATAAAAGATGAAGCAGCAAATGCTTCCGGATCATTTAAAGCAAGAAGGGCTTCAGTTTCTGTATACCATGCGAAGAAAAATGGATATAAGGGGATAATAACTGCAACAAGCGGCAACTATGGTGCGGCTGTCGCATCGCAAGCTGCACAGCGTGGGTTGAAGTGCATAGTAGTACAGGAAGTATATGATTCTATGAAAGTCGGGCAACCTGAGATACTGGAAAAGGCAAGAAAATGTGAAG
>CAZUGK010000078.1:4800-6804 GCA_964619815.1 uncultured Clostridiaceae bacterium
TGTGAAGCCTTTGGAGCAGAAGTCGTTCAGCTTACAGTAGGACCGGAACTTTTTTATGTATTCCTTAGACTTTTGGAAGATACGGGCTACTTTAATGCTTCATTATATACGCCTTTTGGCATAGCTGGAGTAGAAACCCTAGGATATGAAATAGCTAATCAAATGATGGAACTTGAGGGAAAACACCCTGATGTTGTAATAGCTACGAGTGCAGGAGGAGGAAATCTAACAGGAACAGCAAGAGGATTAAGAAAAGCAGGTGCAAATAAAACAAGTGTGGTTGCTGCATCTGTTGACTTAACAGGCTTGCATATGGCCTCCGATAAAGATTTTAATAGAAAGTCCTTTACAACCGGTCATACAGGTTTTGGAGTGCCATTTGCGTCATGGCCTGACAGGTCGGATGTTCCGAGAAATGCTGCAAGAGTATTGAGATATATGGACAGGTATATAACTATCACTCAGGGCGATGTTTTCTATGTGACTGAAATGCTTGCACAGCTTGAAGGGATTGAAAGGGGTCCGGCAGGAAATACTTCATTAGCAGCAGCAATTGCAGTTGCAAAAGAAATGGATGAAAACAAGATAATAGTAGTGCAGGAAACTGAGTACACAGGTGCTGGCAAACACCCTATGCCCCAGCTGACATTTGCAAGAAAGAACGGGATTGAGGTTAGAAGAGGGCATTCGAAAGAAAATCAACCTGGTAAGAATGTAGTAATACCTGAGAACATCGGACAAATTACTGCTAAAGATATTGACATGAATAAGCTCAGAAGCAGCTATGTCAGGAATTCAGTTGAGAACAACAAGCTCAGTGAACTGACTAGGGAGGATGTAAAATTCCTGGCTGAAGAAGTGAAGCTTTCAGAAGCAGAGGTTATAGAAATTCTGAAGCAATATAATGTAACAGCTAAATAAGGATAAAAAAAGAGTCGTGCACAAAGTTAAATTGTGCAGACTCTTTTTTTATCCTTATTTATTACGAGGCAACAGAAGTATTTTTTTCTTTGCCCTTTATATTTTTCATATTATCATTTCTTCCGATACCTAACACTATGCTTACAAACATAACAGCCATCATTGCATATGCATATATTACGAAAGGAGTTACATCAAGTGCAGAAAGAGGATGTATACTGTCTTTTGCAAAGCCTATTGTATAGATTATTGCCGGAGTCCATGGAAGTGAATACACAAGTGTACACGACGTTGCATCTAACAAGTTAGCTGTGCGATAAGGACTTATACCGTAACGCTGTGATAGCGGTTTAGCGAAGGATGCGCCTACAGCCAAAATGGCTGGAGCGTTAAGTCCCATAAGTGCAGAAAGTATTACAATCATTATTGAAATTGTAATTTCAGCTCCGATAGGGCCCTTTGCTACTTTTCCCAACGCATTAAGAAGCTTTAGATCACCATGTCCTGCTCTCATGATTGCTATAGAGCCGAATAGAAGTATTGCAAGTATACAAACCTGTATCATGCTGCTGATACCGGAATAAATTACTCCGTCAACAGTTCTATCCAAGCCTGCCCCACTTACTCTAAACAATGCACTTTTCGTAGCTTCAGCTGCCGGATCAACTTGTACAAAATCAATAAGGCCTGCAAACACAGCTGTAATGGCAGCAAGAACTGAACCGATAGTAGTAGCAATAATTATATCGCCTGATTTTATAGCGATCCAAATTGTAATGGCAACAGGAATAAGCATAAATAATGACTTGGGATCATAATCAATAGCTTGGGCACCAGTTACTTGCCCAGAGTATCCTATGCCTATAGCTATGATTCCAATAATTGTTATTATACCCGCAGCAAGGGCATATTTAAGTCTTGATCGAACAACGCCTGGAACATCAACACCCTGTGATGTAGCTGAGCATATAGTTGTGTCGGAAACAGGGGCAAGGTTATCTCCAAAGGCTCCCCCTGATACGATAGCACCTGCTAATAGGCCAGGGTGAGCACCCAATGCTATACCTGCAGGATACAAAACAC
>CAZUGK010000078.1:6814-14659 GCA_964619815.1 uncultured Clostridiaceae bacterium
CCGGCTGCTATTGTGCCGAAGCCTGTGCCTGAAGCTGTTGCAAATAACGCAGATGCCATAAAAGATATTACGATAAAGGATGTGCCGCTTATACCCATCGAAGCAGCTATACCTGCGATCCCGCCAGCTAAGCCTGAGGATCGGAGTATTCTTGAGAACACACCTGCGAATATCCAGCATACTACAGGAATAATAGCTTCTTTGCTCGCCATACCACTAATAATGGTCTCACCATATAGTACCTTATTTTTAGCGAAGAAAAAAGCTACTACTAATGCCATAAAGGCTGGTACCCAAAGTGCTCCGTCTGAGATTGAGCCATAGTAGAAGGTGGTCATAACAATTAACACAATGAATACGATAAATGGAATAAATGAAACCCATTCACCACCATAGAACTCTAACTTTTTCTTTTCATCGGACATTTTCTTTCCTCCTTTTTAATTATAAAGACTTAAACATAAATATCGCAAGAAGCGTGCCAAAGGTTTATGAATGAAATTGATAGTGTGGAGACTTGAGATTCAAAGAATAATACTAAAAAGTATAAGTGACTCCTCAGTTCAGGCAAAAGATTGCTAGGCATATTTTTGCCGGTAGGAAATTAATTGCATAGAATGAGAGATTTAAAATGTTACTGGGAAATGCAATACATTTGAATAAAAAAATTTTTATATAATAAAACCGCACTAACTTTGAGAGTCAAGTGCGGTTCTTGCTTTTTTGTATCTTAGCCTATTTCCTTTGAATATAATTGATTCGTCGTATTTTCTGTTTCCTTATTTATTTGAATTTGTCCGCTTCCTGAAAGTACAATCATAACCAGGGATGTGTTTTCATGCTTATGTACAGGATAATCCAAAACAAAATTCATTATACTTATAAGCTGTGCCTTTTCAGCCTTATATCCTCTCCATAGAACTTATACATGTTGAAATTGCCGAAGAGTCTTGAGTAAATTCTTTCAGAATAGCTTTTCATAATCTCATCAGTATTGAGATTCGTTGAGATAATAATCTTCTTATTGTTTAAGAGCCTTTTATTTAAAATATTGTATATGACAAGACTGGAGAACTGCGTTGGCAGCTCAGTGCCCAAGTCATCAATTATCAGCAGGTCGCAGTTATATATGTCATTTAAGCTTGATGAATTGTTTTCTTCATTATCAAAGTCAAATTTGTACTTTCGTACAAGGTCGATGAGCTCAGAGGAAACCTGGTAAATAACACTTTTTCCTTGTTCCAGAAGATCCTTCGCAATGGAATTGCACAAAAAGGTTTTTCCCAAACCTGGGTTACCGATAAACAAAAGATTGATGTTGTGATTATCAAAGCCCTGCACGAACCTTATGCATTTCATATATATATCCTTCATATTATCCCTAGGAGAGTAGCCGTTTTCATCCTTCTCGTCAGAATAGTAGTCAAGCCTGAACTGGTCAAAGTTCTCATTATTCGTATTTTCTCCGAGATTTGACTGCTGATATAGGCTCATAATTTCCTTTTTAATCAGGCAGCTGCATTTGGAGCCATTCACATAACCGGTATCCTTGCAATTCTTGCATTGATATTTGAGCTCCAGGTAATCAATTGGAAATTTGTTTGCGGAAAGTATCTCTGCCTTTTCAATTTTTAAGTCCATCTGCCGCTTTCTAAGCTGATCCAAAAGAACATCTGCATCCTTGGCTTTGTTAAGTATGGCTCTTGTAATATCAATACTGAGCTTTACCATCTCTTCTTCTATGGCTTTAAGCCTTGGAAGCTTGATATATAAGGATTTCTTCTTCTGTTCCAGCTCTTCTTTATTTTTTTCTTTTATCTGCTCATATTCTCTTAGAATATTACTGAGATTACTCACTTAACTCACCCCTGCTCTTCTTGAGGAGCATATCCTCAAGTGCCTTTGCATCATATGTACGGTTTGTAAAATTGTTAAAAGAAGGCTTCTGGCTTTTTGCCGGCTTCTTAGTTTCCTTTGGAGCCTTTACCAGGTATGCTTCCACTTCCTGTATAGTGGAAAGTCTATTACTATGCCATTCGCTTAATATCTTGTCTATGTAACTGAAGGAAGGCTTGGAGGTTTTTACGGTCAGCTCACAAGCTTTAAGAACAATATCTTCGTTGTACAGGAAGGTATAAAACCATTTCTGCAGAAGCTCCTCCTCTGCTGAAGTAGGCTGTCGTCCCAACCTCAAGTAGTTAAGTACCTTGCTGTATTTCTGCCACTTTTCTTTATGCCTTGTATTGTATTGGATTGCTTTCTCCACAGAATCAATGCCGGCATCAAACCAGTTTTTTGCAACCTGTTTGAGGTAGGGCATGTCTTTTTTATCTCTTGCTATGCAGTCTTCTACCAATAGTTCTATAACATCAGGGGGAAAGTTGTAGTCATCCATCCAGTCAAGAAAAACAAAGAGCTCATTGGGTGAAAGTTCTCTACCGAACAGCTTCCTGAAGGAATCAAACATTTCCCTTATATTCTGGTTGCTCCTTGCATTTATGATACGCTCCGGACTATATTTGCCGGTGCTTTCCTTTTTTTCTTTTATATTAAGTACAATTTCCTTGATATTAAGGTACTCTACCGTAAAGCCGCCTTCAGTGCCGGCGTGAGTGTATGGATATAGCTTCACTATACCCTGCTCGGACCAATATCTCCATGCTTCATTAACCTCGTCGCAGGTGATTCCCAGAGTTTTTGCAATAGTTTCATTTGAAAGCATATTGTTCACATAGCTTTGGGAATACTTGAGCCCCAGCAGATATACCTTTACATGGTTTGCCGGAGCAAAAGGCATGTAATGGCTAATAAAAAGGTTTTCCACAAGGGTCTGCCCTAGATCTTCGTTATTTGATTTTATCCTGAATAAATTCATATTAATGCACTCCTTGGAAGTATATAAGCATGTCAATTAATAATACCAATATATCATAATTATACCACATATGACATTTTTAAAAGAGGAGATACGGCACATCTTTATTTTCCATTAGCTTTACATAATTCATATTAGCTGTGATTTACTTTTGTTTTAAACAAAAAAGCAGTTTTGGCTAGCTTAAATATTGCCAATATATGAAGATAATAACACAGTATTTTAAATTATTATTTTGGGGAAGATGAGATAAAACCTCATAATCTTGGAGATAGGCAAGAATAGCTGTCAATTTTTTTATCGAAAGAAGTCATATATGGTTGACAGCTTGTACAATTTACATAGTATAAAAAGGGTTTCTGTTGAATATTAATAAACATAAGAGGGTGTGTGCTTGTGTCAGAATTTGGTTGTAGACATAAACATTTGAATAATGCCCATTTTTGTTGTAGAATAGTACTTACGTACTATACTTGGAACAGGTCCTAATTTCTACTTAAGGAGGCGGATTAATGGAGGGAAGCAAGTTACAGGAAGCAGCAGCGCGGTGTAAAAGCAAGCTTTCTAGTGGAGTTGCAAAAGCCAAAAATGCTATTAAGAATTGTACTAAGAGAATTGTAAATATTGGTGCCAGTTCATCAAATAAATATAAATTTACGAGACGTATTGTAGATAAAAAGAGATTTGTAATGGTTTGCAGTGTAATTGCATTACTGGTATTCACCTCATTATTCTTTGTGTTTTCAGGGGCGGCATACACTGTCAAGGTGAATGGAAATGAAATCGGCAAGGTCAGGAACCAGAAGTCTGTTGAAAAAGCGATTCAGACTCTGAAGCAGCAATATCAGGAAAAAGTTGATTCTGAAGTAAATATTACCAGCGAAGTAACCTTTGCAAAGTCGAGAGCATCAAGTAAAGAGGTTCTGAAGGATGAGGCTCTTGCTGAAACTCTGAGCAGAAATATCAAATTTCAGGTTCAGGCCTGCAGTATATATGTGGGCGGCAATGCAATAGCAACCCTAAAGACCAAGGAGCAGGCAGAGGGACTAATGAAGGCAATACAGGAAAGGAGCCTGGCAGGAGCAGACAGGTCTAAATTCAAAGAGATCGGGTTTGCAGAGAAGGTAGAGTTAAAAAATGAATTTGTAGAAGCTTCAAAAATCGCTGAAAAGGATGAGATAATAGATTTCATAATAAAAGGGACCAATGAGATGAAGACCCATAAGATTGAATCCGGTGAAAGCTTCTGGTCGATATCCAGAAGGTACAAAATGACACTGGAGGACCTGCAGAAGGCTAATCCCGAGGTTAATCCCGAAAAGGTTAAAATAGGGCAGGTTATAAATCTTATCGTACCGAAGCCGTTGATAAGCGTAAAAACGGTTCAGACAATTACAACGGTAGAAAAAGCGGAGTTTGAGCAAAAGGTCGAGTTCAGTGATTCCATGTATAAGGATGAAACCACAGTAAAAGTTAAAGGCCAGTACGGAGAAAAAGAAGTAACTGCTGATGTTACAAAGGTAAATGGAATAGAGACGGGCAGAACAGTTCTTAACGAGAAAATTATCAAAGCGCCCAAGACGCAGGTAATAGTAAAAGGCACCAAGAACCCGCCGCCCAAAAAAGGAACAGGAACTTTCTCATATCCCGCAAGGGGAAGCATATCCTCCAGGTATGGATTAAGATGGGGCAGGACACATTCAGGAATAGATATAGCAGCATCCTATGGCTCTGCCGTCAGGGCTGCTGACGGAGGAGTAGTTACCTGGGTTGGATACGAAGGCGGTTATGGAAAGTTGATAAAGGTAGACCATGGTGCGAATTATGTGACTTACTACGGCCATCTCAGCAAATACAACGTAAAGGTCGGACAGAAGGTATACAAGGGCGAGAAGATAGGTGCTGTAGGGAATACCGGCAATAGTACCGGGCCTCACCTGCATTTTGAAATCAGAAAAAATGGGGTATCAATAAACCCATTAAAATATATCAAGTAGTAATAAAAGATTGAGGAATTATTCAAATTCCTCAATCTTTTTCATATCTATCATCCCTGCTCCTTGGGCATTTTTAAGCTCATTTATTGATGTACAAAAGCGTTTAAGTATATTCTTGATATCATCAGGCGAGAGGTTCGGCTTCTTTTGGCACAGAAGAACTGCGGCAGCGGCGGTCAAACTCGCTGCAACCGAGGTTCCGCTTATCTCAGTGTATAATTGCCCTGAGAGCTTTGCATGGGAAAGGGTTTTACTTATTGGAATATAACCTGTGTCAGCTGTGAGAGCGGCTACCTTATATCCCGGCATTACGGCATCAGGTTTATCAGCCTTTCCATCAACAGGTCCGCAGCCACTGTAGCGGGCAACTCTGGGAGGTGCTTCCGAAATGTTGCAGGCCCCGGTTGTGAAGCTTGAGGCACAGCTCCCCGGAGAAGTTATGCTGGCTTCGTGAGGACCGAGGTTTCCGCTGCAGGTACAGACAAAAAAGCCGCTGTTCCAGAGCTTTTCTGAAGCCAGGCTCATAATGTCAAAGCCTTTGTTGACCCTGCACACACCGAAAGGAAGCACAAGCACCCGGATATTATGCTTCTCCTTTATGCTGCAAATCCACTGCATTGCTGCCAGTATATCCGAGAAAAATCCATAGCCGAGGCTGTTAAAAGCTTTGGCACATATTATATTGCAATCATAGGCAGCCGCCTTGAATTTACCGTCGGCAGAAGCACCGAAGGCTGCTCCGATGCATGCAGTTCCATGGCCGTTGTCATCATAAGGGTCATCAAATTCATAGATATAATCCTTAAAATCCAATATTCTGTTCCGCGGCCGCACAAGATCCGGATGAGGATATACACCGGAGTCAATAAAAGCTGCAGTGATACCCTTCCCGCTTAATTGGAAGGAAGCGGCCTTCATGCTCTCTTTATCGGGCTCCGCCTTCTCGGTATTGCCCATAAGGCTTGCAGTACCGTCAAAATAAATTTTTGCAATTTCGACAACACTACTGATAGAATCGAAGCTATTGATATTTATTTTGCCGGTTATTCCATTCATGAAAGGAAGATGGTATTTAACCTTGAAGCCCATTCGCCTCAGTTTGGACTCAGTCTGTGCTTCGAGAGGCTTCTTAAATGTAATTATGACAGGTATGGTTTTTACTTTTTTTATAGAAATCAGTTTACTAATTTCCGGATCAACCTTTTTAAAATATGAAGAATAAGGAATGCCTTTTACCAGTTCCTTGATGGATTTCATAGCTATCCCCCAGTATGCATAATTTATGATATCAAAACAAAGCCTTATTTCATAATATGCTATTGAAAAAAATTGGTGAATGTTATATATATATTTCTATAGGGTATTCCTGATGGGTCTGGTTGCGCGTTTCGCGTTACGAGCTGCGCGGTTTTGGCTGGGCTCTGAAGTAGGGGCGAAGAGTGTTCGCCCGGCATGGGCTTTATGGTGTAGAATTAAGGGGAGGATTACAAATGGCTTTAATAGATTTTAAATGCAATAATTGCGGCGAGAAGTTTGATGAGATTGTTAAGCTTTCGAATAGGGAAGATATAAAATGTCCAAAATGTGGGAGCAAGGATGTAAGACAGGTGTTTGAAGGCAGATGCAATACAGGGAACTCATCAAAAGGTGGAGGCGGCTGCAGCGGTGGAAGCTGTGGAGGCTGCAGCGGATGTCACTAAAAGTGATTTCAAAATATACCAATGAAGTTAACATAAAATGATGGTATAATATATCTGGTCACTTGTTGTCAGGGGCTTATTTCTCCTGTTAGAAAGGGATTAGATATATGAAAAAAAGAATAAGGTTGCTTATAATAGTACTAACATTTGTTTCAGTACTATTTTTTTTCTCAAGCGATAAAGGTTTTATAGCGGCAAAAATGCAGGGCTACAAAGCTCTCAAAGTATTTGCCCAGGTAAAAAGCAGTGAGTTGACTCCGGAATTCAACATTTACGAAACGGAAAATTTTATTATCAAGTATACCGACAAGGATGAGGATGTAATAAGAGATATAGCAAGAATATTTGAGGACAGTTACAGGGTGGAAGGATTGCATTATGGTCATTATCCCGAAGAGAAGACCATAGTGTTTGTATACGGCGATCAGCAAAGCATGTGGGATTACCAGAAGGTTGTCAGTGGACAAGCTGTTATGGGCCTTTACAATATGGGCATCATACACATACTGTCTCCAAAGGCATACCTGAACCAGGCACAGATAAATGCGAAGGATTTTGAAGTAAACGGACCGATACTGCATGAGTATGTGCATAAAATAATTGACGATAGAAGCGGAGGAAACGTAGAGCTCTGGCTCACAGAAGGGCTTGCACTTTATGAGGAGTATTCCGTGGATGGCGCAGAATGGGCAGAGGGCTTTACCTATGAAAGATACTACACAAGCAATGAGCTTAGGAACGGCTTTATGGGGTTGGATGAAACACAAGGCTATAGGCAGTCCTATGATATAGTAAAAGGAATTATCGGGCAATACGGCAGGGAAAGCATAAACAGCCTGCTTGACGAGCTGAAGAATGGAAATACCCTGGATGATGCTTTCTTGAAGATATATAGTGTAGAACTAAATGAATTTATAGATTCAGGTGCGTGGAAAAGCTAAAAAGGGAAAAAAAGAGAAAACAAATAAATTAATCTGTTTTCTTATATCCGGGGGGATATAAAACTATTTTGTTGAGATATTTATATTTTAAACCGTCTTTACAAAAATTAGTATAAGAAACAGGCCTTATATTAATAGGACTATAGTCCTTAATTTTCAAAAACAGGTGTTGGGTCTCTCCCATGAAACATTTTGCTGTTTCCGCGGCTGCAGCCTATTTTGTTGCGAAATAACCGCATAAGTAGTAAAATATGTGTATGGTGTATTTATTATAGATATGGCAACCATAGGGAATAAACCCAGGTAAAATATAGTTTTGAGGTTATGTATTA
>CAZUGK010000078.1:14669-19005 GCA_964619815.1 uncultured Clostridiaceae bacterium
TAAAACATAATTTGTGTTTGAATATATATTAATTAATTTTGGGGTGGTGTATTTGATGGACAATAGAAGAATACTCGTGGTGGACGATGAAAGGCCAATCGCAGATATTATAAAGTTCAATCTTGAAAAGGAAGGCTATAAAGTGTTTGTAGCCGAGGATGGGCAGCAGGCAGTAGATATGACTTACGAGCATAAGCCCGACCTTATAGTTCTTGATATTATGCTTCCTATAATGGATGGTTTCACGGTATGCAAGAAGCTCAGGGAAAACATAAGCACTCCCATTATAATGCTCACTGCCAAGGAAGAAGAAGTTGACAAGGTGCTTGGCCTGGAGCTAGGAGCAGATGATTATATGACAAAGCCCTTCAGTGTCAGGGAGCTGATGGCGAGAGTAAAGGCTAATATTAGAAGGGCAAACTTCCTGAATTCCGGTATGGAAGGCAGCGGCCAGGTTATAAGATCCGGCAATCTCGTAATAGACCTTAACAGATATGAAGTACGTAAGGAAGATACCGTACTGGAGCTTACACTGAGAGAATTTGAACTTTTAAGATATCTGGCCCTTCATGCTGAGCAGGTATTCTCAAGAGAGACACTGCTGGAAGAGGTTTGGGGTTATGAATACTACGGAGATGTCAGGACTGTTGATGTAACGGTTAGGAGACTGAGAGAGAAGGTAGAGGACGATCCCAGCAGCGCCAAGTATGTACAGACCAAGAGGGGCGTAGGATATTACTTCAGGAGGATTTAATCAATGTTGAGAGGCATCCAATGGAAGCTTGTAATAATATCCTTCCTGCTGATTTGGCTTGCAATGTCTATTGTAGGTGTTTATATAACCGAAGCTATAAAAAAGGAACAGATTGGCAGCATGACGGATACTATTATAGCAAGAGGTTATTATCTTGCCGATAACCTGAAGGATAAGACGGTAGGGGCACCTAACATTCAAGAGATTGTATCAAATTGGTTTGTAGGCCAGGGAGAACAGGTAAGGGCGGTATACGTCTATGAAAATGAAGATTTTATAGCAATTCAGAAGAACTACGAAGGCACCAGCGATCATGACCGTCTTGGACTCTTGATAGTGGATGAAGCTATAGATCAGGTGAAGCCGGTTGAGTATACTGATGACAACGACAAATACCTTAAGAGTATTGCTGTACCGATAATCTCTTCCAATAACGACGTAATAGGCGCAATATATATAAGTGCTGACTTGTCCAGCGTTGAAGAGAATATGAAGAGAATCAGCAGCATACTTACCAGTGCGACAATTTGGGCTCTCTGTATAACTGCACTTTTGGGCAACCTTCTTTCAAAAACCTTTACCGGACCTATAAAGGAAGTAACCTCAAAGGCTGAAAGGCTGGCAAAAGGTGATTTTGGACAGATAATTACCGTAAAATCCAAGGATGAGGTAGGTCAGTTGACAGAGATGTTCAACTATCTCACTGTGCGGCTTAAGAGCACTCTGGATGAGATGTACAGGGAGAAAAACAAGATTGAAATAATTCTGACCAATATGACGGATGGGATTATAGCTGTAGATGCAAAAGGAATGGTAATACACGCAAATCCTGCAGCATACAATATTTTCAATATCAAGAAGGAAGACCTGTACGACTGGAAATTTGATGATGTATCAAAGAAGCTTGAGCTTGGAATAACCTTTGATGATCTTCTGACTGATAGTGATAAGAATTTCAATATATTGAACATAAATAATCTTATAATAAAAATCAGTACAGTGCCGATAGTGAACGAACATAACGAAACCGAAGGTGCAATGCTGGTTCTCCAGGATGTAACCGAGCAGGAAAAGCTTGATAAGATGCGTAAGGAATTTGTAGCAAACGTATCCCACGAACTGAGAACTCCGCTCACAACCATCAAGAGCTATACCGAAACTCTTCTTGACGGGGCGCTGGAGAACAAGGAATATACAGTCAATTTTCTAAAAGTAATAAACAGCGAGTCAGAGAGAATGACCAGACTGGTAAAAGACCTATTGCAGCTTTCCAAGCTTGACTATGACAAGGCGGAATGGAATATGAAAAAGCTGAATATATTGGCTATAATAAGAGATTGTGTCGTAAAAATGGATATATCGGCCAAGCAGAAAAACCAGACTCTATCTTTTGAAGCACTGGGCGAATTGTGTGAGCTTACCGGAGACAAGGATAGGATAGAGCAGGTTATAATAAACATAATCAGTAATGCAATAAAGTATACTCCCGAAAACGGCAGTATTAAGGTAACTGCAGGCAAGCTAACGGATAGCGTAGAAATAAGAATAGCTGATACCGGCATGGGAATTCCTAAGGACGACCTGCCAAGGCTGTTTGAAAGATTCTACAGGGTTGACAAAGCCCGTTCAAGAGCGATGGGAGGCACCGGACTAGGGCTTTCCATCGCAAAGAACATAGTGGAAGCTCATAAGGGTACAATCAGAATTGAGAGCGAATATGGCAAAGGTACGGAAGTAATAATGAATTTCCCTTGTGCATAAGTTGGCAGCAAAGCATATATTTTTCCTTAATGTAAAATAACCTTAATTAGTCTGTAATAATGCTGTAATAAATATTATGTATAATAATAATACTACTAAGGATTAGTATGGATAATAGGGTAATTAATCAAACCATAGGGGGAAATTTCATGTTTAAGAAAGTGCTGATATCAGCAATTATTGCTACAGCGGTATTTGCGGCAGGTTCGGCAGTATATGCCCAATCGGAGACAGAATATACAAGGTACAGGAGGGATAATGCTCCGGTATTTGAGCTGCTTTCAGATAAAGAAGAAACAAAGACCTTTGAAAGCGAGTATGTTATTTCTGCCAGAGCCAAAGAAGGTACAGTAGTAAGCATGAATCTTTATTGGTTTGGTACAGATGAGAAAAAGAGTATTATAGCAAAGCAGAGGGCATCAGGAAGCTCCAAGAAAGAAGGAAGCTGGATTCTGCAGGAGTCAGGGGAAGTTACGGTAGGCGCATCCAACATTTTTGCTGAAACGGTATCCTTGAACCTGGGCAAAAACAGGTTAGTACTCAGTATAAAAGACATAAACGGTAATGAAGCTGAAAGAATATTGGAAATAGAGCGTTTTCTGAAGGAACAGGCAAGCAAGGAAGTAAACGGTGATGCTTTAAATAAATTTGTTGAGGATATTTTGAATACGACAAATAACGGTAAATAGAACAGACTAAAGGATGAAATCCGGCGCAAAATGTATCTTATAGGTGATTATATTGAACCGTGAGAGATTTAAATCAGTAACTTTATTATCTTTAGTAATATTGAGCTTCATTTTGACTACCCGAATATGGTTTTACACTTCCATTGCGGGTATTTTTATTATGCCCGGAAATAAATCAATCAAGCTTGATTTTAATGCTGAGTATGATAAGTCGGATCTCTTGAAGCCTCATAAACTGATAGTAAGCTTTGGTGAAAGAAGCACACTGCTTTACAACAACGAAGAAAACAATGAAACATACAACAGGATATTCAAAGAGACCAAGAGGATAATCCGTACAGCAATACTTACAAACAGCAAGGCGAATGTTAAAGAGCTTCCCCAGGGGGAATTGAGCCGTATCAGAAGAACGAGAGGAGTAAGCTTTATTTTTAATAACCCCCTTGAAACTGGCGCAGTATTCAAGCTTATGAATATAAGCAGCGATGTCGATATAGGTGTTAGGAGCATAGATGAGGTAATTGTATCCCAGACCTTGAACAGGTTATATCTTTCGGATGCCTCCAAGCATGTTCTTTATGAGTTAAGGACGGATGAGATACATAACAACCTGGATTTCTTAATTTCAAGCCTTGAAAAGCAATCTCCGGCTTCATGCTTATTTCTTGACAGCTTTCAGCCCGAGCTGTACAGTAAGAATGTAGTAGTGCCTTCAAAGGTTGATGAAAAGGGCCTGCCGGTGTTGTCCGGGGAAAGGGAGCTTACGGTAAATGACGACATTCCGGACAGTATAGCAGAGCTGTTTAATGATGAAAAATCCTCTCTAAGCATAATAAAAAATATGGACGGTACGCTGGTATATACGGACAGGAATAACCGGCTGGTGAATCTTTATACAAACGGCATGCTTGAATATGTCGATTATGATTTGTCGTCAGCAGCTGACAGCGCAATAGATGTCAGAAGTGCGATCGATATAAGCACGGAATTTGTAAGCAGGCATTTTGGGTTTCCCGAAAACAGCAACAGCTATATATCAGAGATAATAAAGACCATGCGGGGAGATAAGTACATCATAAGATACAGGTACACCTACGAAGGACTTCCAATAGTGCTGGATTCAGGTGTTAGC
>CAZUGK010000079.1:0-18805 GCA_964619815.1 uncultured Clostridiaceae bacterium
CTTAATATTGCTGCACCTGTGATGTACTGAATGGCTTTGCCATTAACTTCAATAAGTCTTATAGTAGGAATTGTAGTGGATATTTCTTTGCTTTCAAGATTATCAACAAGCTGGTATAATTCTACAACGGGATAGCTTGATATGAATTTCTGTGCACGCATTGCATCATCTATTTGGAAAGAAAGTATGCTTTCCATTTCGGAGGCAGCATTGAAAATATCACTTGCTGTCTTTTCTCTTGACAGTAGTATCCACATGTCAGATCTAAGCTCAGTATCTCTGTTAATGAAGTCTATAACAGGAATTAACCCTTCTTTCGCAATATCTTCACTGATTATGACAGCCTTGGCATGACTCCAATATAGCCTTTTGCCCTGAAGAGCAATCATTGCTCTTGCTGCATCAAAAAAAGTTTTCCCGACTGCTTGTATATAGACCGGTTTTAGCTTTGACTGCTTTTGGTCCTGCTGCATATTTACTATTTCAGCGGTGACAATCACCCGGTCATCCGTGCCTTTATCAATTGCTACCCCTGAAACTATGGCAAGCTTCTCAACCTCCCTATAATTCCAACAGCCGGACAGGAGACAAGTACATAAATATATTAACAAAGAGAGCATTATAATCTTCATGTTTCTCATTTTATCAATCCATTCAATATCAGCTGTTCTGTCTATTCATATTTTTAGAGGCCAGCAATCTCGGACGTTTTTTCATGGACCACCAAGGCGCTCTAAGTATAATATCCTTCTGATCCTGAAAAAGCATTGAACTTCCGTAGAGCATATAAGGTATGCCGAAGGACCTCAAGGATGTCAGGTGGATGAATAGGATTATTACACAGAATATATACCCATAGAGACCTATAAAAGCTGATCCTAAAAGAAATATCAGCCTGACAATTATAACTGCTTGTTCCATTTTGGGCACCAAGAAGCTTGCAATACCTGTCAATGCTGCAATGATGATTATTGGTGCGCTTATCAGTTTTGCCTCTACAGAAGCCTGCCCTATTATAAGTATGCCTACTATACTTATTGTCTGACCAATAATTGAAGGAACCCTGACAGATGCTTCCCTCAATAGTTCAAAGATAAAAAGTATAAGAATCATTTCAACAATTGTCGGCATAGGGACACCCTGCCTAGAAGCAGAAATACTAAGTATGAGAGGAGTTGGCAGCATTTCCTGATGAAAGGTTATTAGGGCTGTGTATATTGCCGGTACACTGGTAGTAAGAAAAAAACCCATGAAGCTTAATAATCTGTTGAAAGTGGCATAGTAAAAGTTAGTATAATAATTCGAATTAGTCTGAAAAAATTCGATAAAAAGGAAAGGTAAAGTAAGCGCAAAAGGGCTTCCGTCACATATAATGCCTATTCTCCCTTCAAGAAGCTTACCTGCAACAACATCAGGCCTTTCGGTATGACCTATGGTCCTGAAAGGTGAATAACCTTCATCAGTAATCAATTCCTGAATATAACCTGAATCAAGGATACCGTCTATATCTATTTCATCAAGTCTTCTTTCTACTTCCTTAACTATATCAAGAGATGCGATATTCTCTAAATAGCATACACATACCTTAGTCTTTGTTACTCTCCCGATCATTTTAAATTTTACTTTTAGCTTTTCGCTATTTAGCCTGGCCCTTATAAGCGTAAGGTTGTCATATAAGGACTCATTGAAGCCGTCTCTTGGACCTCTAACCACCTGTTCTGTCACAGGCTCAGATATGTCTCTTCTATTTATACTAAGGGTATTTGCTGCTATAGCCTTGTCATATCCATCTATTAGAATTACAGTGTTTCCATTTATTAAGAAGTTGACCAATTTGTCATAACTGCTGGTTGATTCTACTTGAGGTGAAGTTATCCTGTTCTTTAATACAGCAGGAAGATATATGTCTGTATTTGTATCTTCTGATCGCATATCTAATAACGGAGCTATTATTTCAGAGTTAATTCTGGATAAATCTACCATACCTTGAATATAAACAGCAAGGCATTCCACATTATTAGCTCCGCCAATGGAAAACTCCCTGAAAAGTATCGATTGGTCCTCTTTGAAGGTGTTTTTCAACATTACCATATTATCTTGTAATACATTGAACAGCCTCATATTGCACCTCTGATATTAGCAATTTTGAATAAAAAAGGTATATGCATATATATTATGCATATACCATGTACAAATTATTACATCAATGTTTCCTCGAAAATGCTGATAAGGTTATAATAAGCTATTGACTTAGCATGATTTTTTATATATAATAGACTTTGTCACAGGGGTATAGCTCAACTGGTAGAGTAGCGGTCTCCAAAACCGTTGGTTGTGGGTTCAAGTCCTACTGCCCCTGCCAAAATAGGATTTTCAGTCGCAATAGATTGCGGCTTTTTTGTTTTTTGACTTTAATAAAAGCTCTTCTGGGTTACTCCCCACTTGCGAAGAGTCTCATCATTTCCTATCCATACCGGTGTCCCCACTGAAACTATACTGTAAAGGCTCAGCACATCGGAGTTTATCATCCTGATGCAGCCTTTTGAAACCCTCCATCCTATGGAATACGGGCTGTTGTTGCCATGAATCCCATAAACATTGCCTTTGCCTACAGAAAGTCCTAACCATCGCTTGCCGAGAGGATTTTCAGGAGAACCTCCGGCTACAGGCTTGGCGTTGTCTCCTCCTGACCACATGGGATTCTTTCTCTTCAAATACACATAAAATTTACCTTGTGGTGTTTTATTAGTTTCTCTGCCTATTGCTACAGGGTATTTTTTTATGACTGTTTTTCCGCTGTATAAGGTAAGTATTCTTTTTGTTCGGTTTATTGTTATCCAGTAGCCGCGGGATGGAGCTCTTGCCACAATGTCCTGGGACCTGAATTTACTGTCCAGTGCCAGCCTTTTTATCATTGCGCTTTTGAACTGCGGACCCTGGATGCCGTCTGCTGGCAGGTTACAGTCACTCTGAAACCTTAGTCGCATTTCTGAGGTTTATATTTTCATCCTTGTAATCATATTTATAGTAACCCATTGATTTTAATGCTTCAACATACTCATAGCTGTTTAATCCCGAAAAGGCTTCTTCTTCAGGGCATGCAAGGAGTTCCTTGATTAAATCTGCATTAGGCTCAGCATAGCAATCAAGCGAAAATAATGATAATATCAGTAAAGCTGCAACAAATAATACTTTCCGCATTAAATCCCTCCTAAGTGAATTCAATGCTAATATTATTTGTTTATAAAGCTTTGTTATGTTTAATATTAAATAATTACATAATTTACATACAGAAGAAACTTTTACGAAAAACAAAAACCTGCTGAAGCTTCAACAGGTTTTTGCATATTGTTTTTAAAATTCAGCTGACTTGACTGTTCTTGGGAACGGGATGACATCTCTGATATTACTCATTCCGGTAATATACATTATGATTCTCTCAAAACCAAGTCCATAGCCGGCATGCTTAACGCCGCCGTATTTTCTTAAATCAAGATACCACCAATAATCTTCCTTGTTAAGTCCCAGATCATCCATTTTCTTTTCAAGTAAATCAAGTCTTTCTTCTCTCTGGCTGCCTCCGATGATTTCCCCGACTCCGGGCACCAGAAGGTCCATTGCAGCTACTGTTTTACCGTCATCATTCATTCTCATGTAGAAAGCTTTTATTTCCTTTGGATAATCTGTAACAAATACAGGCTTCTTAAATACCTGCTCAGTGATATACCTTTCATGTTCAGTTTGCAGGTCTATGCCCCATTCTACGGGGTATTCGAACTTAAAACCGGATTTTTTCAGTATATCTACAGCTTCAGTATAGGTAACAACTCCAAAATCAGAGCTTACAATATTATTCAGTCTTTCAAGAAGTGTATTGTCAATGAACTTGTTGAAGAACTCCATTTCTTCCGGCGCGTTCTCCAAAACATAATTAATGATATATTTTACCATATTTTCTGCAAGCTCCATATTATCAGAAAGCTCAGCAAAAGCTATCTCAGGCTCTATCATCCAGAATTCTGCGGCATGTCTGGCAGTATTCGAGTTCTCAGCTCTGAAGGTAGGCCCAAAGGTGTATACATTTCTAAAAGCCATGCAGAAGGTTTCAACGTTAAGCTGACCGCTTACAGTGAGGTTTGTCCCTTTACCGAAGAAATCCTTTGAAAAGTCAATTTTCCCTTCTTCTGTCCTTGGAAGGTTATCCATATCCAAAGTAGTTACCCTGAACATTTCTCCGGCACCTTCTGCGTCACTTCCGGTTATAAGCGGAGCATGTACATATACAAAACCCTGCTCCTGGAAGAACCTGTGTATTGCATAGGCTACGAGGGATCTTACCCTGAATACTGCAGAAAAGGTATTTGTCCTTGGC
Organism: uncultured Clostridiaceae bacterium; assembly: GCA_964619815.1. Taxonomy (GTDB): domain Bacteria; phylum Bacillota; class Clostridia; order Lutisporales; family Lutisporaceae; genus BRH-c25. The sequence continues at coordinate 4,373 of CAZUGK010000079.1, forward strand.
CTCAGGTGCGCTATTGTTCTTAAGAACTCAAAGGAATGGCTTTTCTTCTGCAGCGGGTAATCAGGAGTGGACAATCCTTCTATTACTATTTTATCTGCTTTCAACTCAAAGGGCTGCTTTGCTCCCGGAGATTCCAAAAGCAAACCTTCAACACATATGGCTGAACCAACTGAAAGCTTGGCTATCTCATTGAAGTTTTCCAAATCTTCCTCAAATACAATCTGAAGATTCTTGAAAAAGCTTCCATCATTCAGTTCTATAAAACCAAAATTTTTGGAGGTTCTCTCAGTTTTTACCCAACCGGAGACCTTTATATTTTTATTCAGATACTCTCCGGTGCTTCTATATAGCTGTTTTATCATTGTGCTGCTCATATGTTATCCTCCTAACAGTGCTAATTTTTAAACCTTTAAGTCTACTTTTATATTAATTTTGTCGCTATTTTCCTCTAGAAGCGGGTACACGTACTGAGCCAGAAATTCATCAACCTGCTCAGGAGCCCTTCCAATGAAGTTTCTGGCATCCATAAGCTGTCGTATTGTGTCTTTGTTGAGCTTAAAGCTCTCATCCTTCTCAATCAGGCTTATGAGGTTGTTATCCAGACCTTCTTCTTTTACTCTTTTTCCTGCCTCTATGGAGTATTGTCTTATCTTTTCGTGCAGTTCCTGCCTGTCTCCACCCATTTTAACTGCTTCCATCAGAATGTTCTCAGTCGCCATAAAGGGAAGCTCATCGTCTATGTGGCGTTTTATCATCTTTTCATATACAACAAGGCCATTGGATACGTTTATCATTATATTAAGTATGCTGTCAACCGCAAGAAATGCCTGAGGAACTGCAAGTCTCTTATTGGCTGAATCATCAAGAGTTCTTTCAAACCACTGAACTGCTGCGGTTACAGCAGGGTTAATGGAATTTGCTATCACAAATCTGGAGAGCGCCGCAATTCTTTCACATCGCATGGGGTTCCGTTTATATGCCATTGCAGACGAGCCTATCTGGTTCTTTTCAAAGGGCTCTTCCACTTCCTTAAGGCTTTGGAGCAGGCGGATGTCATTGCTGAATTTGTGAGCTGATTCTGCTATTTGCGTAAGCACATTCAGGACCTGGCTGTCCAGTTTTCTGGAGTATGTCTGCCCCGTAACTGCAAAGCTGCTCTTAAAGCCCATCTTTTCAGTAACTCTTCTGTCAAGCTCCTTTATCCTCTCATGATCCCCGTCAAAAAGTGCCATGAAGCTTGCCTGTGTACCGGTTGTACCTTTAACCCCCCGGAGTTTCATCCTGCTTAATTGAAAATCCAATTCCTCAATATCCATCAGTAAATCCTGGAGCCATAAGCAGCTCCTCTTACCAACGGTAGTCAGCTGTGCCGGCTGAAAATGTGTAAATCCAAGGGTAGGCAGCTGTTTATATTTTTCAGCAAAGTCAGCAAGATTTTTAATAGCGCTTAGGAGCTTGGTTCTTATAAGCCGTAAGCCTTCAGTCATCTGTATAACATCAGTATTGTCACCTACAAATGCGCTGGTAGCTCCCAGGTGTATTATGGGTTTTGCTTTGGGGCACTTCAGGCCGTATGCATACACGTGGGACATGACATCATGCCGGGTCTCTTTCTCTCTTTTTTCTGCATCGTCATAATTTATGTCATATACATGAGCCTTCAGCTCATCTATCTGCTCCTGGGTAATATTCAGCCCAAGCTCCATCTCGCTTTCTGCAAGAGCAACCCAGAGCTTCCTCCAGGCAGAGAATTTGTAGTCCTCAGAAAAGATGAAAGACATTTCTTTGCTTGCGTACCTGCTTATTAATGGGTTCTGGTATTCCTGTCTGTTCACTGTGCTTTTCCTTCCTATTTTAAATTTTCTTTAATGAAGCTTTCAAAGGCATCAAGCCCGTTCTTTATAACTTCCATGGAAGTCGCATATGAGAACCTGATGTAGTTGTCGGTACCGAATGCAGCTCCCGGTATTACTGCCACATGTCCCTTTTCAAGCATTATCTGTGCAAAATCAAGGGATGAATTAAGCTTTATATCGCATAATTCCCTTCCGAGATAAGAACTTATATCTGCATATACGTAGAATGCTCCTTCCGGCTTTAATGAACTTAAGCCTTCTATGGAATTCACTCTCTCATACATATAGTTTCTTCTTTTTTCAAATTCCTTAACCATTGCTGCAACATCTTCCTGCGGTCCGTTCAGAGCTACTGTCGAAGCATACTGTGTTATTGAACTGGGGTGTGATACAGCATGACTCTGTACACTGGACATCGCTTTTATAACCTTTTCATTTGCAGCAGTATATCCGAGCCTCCAGCCTGTCATGGCATAAGCCTTTGACATTCCGTTTACTACTATTGTGAGCTCCTTTATTTCATCTCCCAAGGAAGCAATACTGATATGCTTATTATTGTCATACACTAATTTTTCATATATCTCATCGGAAACAACAAAAAGATTATTTTTTACTGCAATCTCCGCTATATCCCTAAGTTCCTGCTCTGAGTAGACAGCTCCGGTAGGGTTGTTCGGAGAAGTAAGGAGAATTGCCTTTGTTTTGGGGGTTAACGCCTTTAAAAGCTCCTCCTTTTTAAGCTTAAAATTGTTTTCCTTTTTTGTCTGAACCAATACTGGTATTCCATCATTAAGCTTTATTATTTCAGTGTAGCTGACCCAATACGGTACTGGCACTATAACTTCGTCTCCGGGATTTAATATGGCAGCAAAAGAATTTGACAGCGAGTGCTTTGCGCCGCTGGAAGCTATAATCTGGCTAGGTTCGTATTTAAGATTGTTGTCTCTCAAGAATTTTGCACAAATAGCCTTTCTCAGGTCCATTGTACCTTGTGCTGCAGTATATCTTGTAAAGCCTTTATTTATTGCGGAAACTGCAGCATCTCTTATGTATTTTGGCGTATCAAAATCCGGTTCACCGGCTCCAAATCCGTAAACCTTAACTCCATCTGCAATCATCTGCTTAAGCTTGGCGTCAATTGCTAGCGTCATAGATGGAGCTATATTTGATATTTTTTTTGAAAGTTTAATTTCCATCTCTTCCCCTCCAAGTTTTATTATTTACTGCTTCTTTGAGCATTTCTACGTATTTATAATCAACCGAACAGTTTCCCATTATCGGCTCATTATTCACCTTCATGCCATGGCAATCAGAACCGCCTGTTACCAGCAATTTTTCTGATTCTGCTATTGCCAGCGCATTCCTTACGGTCTCATCATCATGTTTTGAATGATAAGCTTCAATGCCTTCAACTCCAAGGCTCACAATCTCGCTGATATATGCCTTGTTCTTTATCAAACCGGGATGAGCAAGCACAGATATGCCTCCCAGTTTGTTTATGGTATCTATTGCTTCACAGCTGCTGAGCTTATACCTCTCAACGTATGCAGGGCAACCTTTCCCTATGTATTTCTGAAAGGCCTCTTTTATATTGCTTATATAACCCTTATCAATCATTGCCCTTGCAATATGAGGCCTTCCTATAGCTCCGCTTCCTGCTACGCTCTTAACCTGATCCAGGCTAATGTCAATATCAATTCCTTTAAGCCTGTCAACTATGTTTGCAGCCCTCTCATATCTGGAATTCTGTATTTTTTCAAGGGTCTCCAGAAACCAGCCGGCCTTATAGTCTATATAATATCCAAGAATATGTATTTCTTCATCTTTGTATAAAGTACTAAGCTCTATACCGGGAACAACTTCAACCCCATATTTTGATGAGGCCTCCTCAGCAGGACAGATGCCGTTTATGGTATCATGATCAGTTATTCCGATTGCTTTCAATCTTTTTATTCCGGCCCATCGAACCACTTCATCAGGATCCATGAGGCCATCAGAAGCTGTTGTATGTATATGTAAATCAGCTTTTTGCATAGCAAGCCTCCCGTACAGTATACGCTGTACAATATATTTAAGTTTATGATTTATCTCTTACATGATATATAATTCACTAACAAACTATATTATATCATTTAATTACAGTCCTATGTCAAATAAGTTAAACTAATATAAAAATTATACCTGCTTAATACAAAGCAGGTATAAAAATTTATCTTGGTTCTACTATTAATTTTATAGCTGTTCTCTCTTCACCTTCTATCTCAATGTCAGTGAAGGCTGGTATACATATAAGATCTATTCCTCCGGGTGCTACAAATCCTCTTGCGATTGCAACTGCTTTAATTGCCTGGTTCAATGCCCCGGCTCCTATTGTTTGGATTTCTGCGGAGCCTTTTTCTCTCAACACTCCTGCCAAAGCTCCTGCGACAGAATTAGGGTTTGATTTAGCTGATACCTTTAATACTTCCATATAAAGCCCCCCTTAATTAATAGTAATTGCTCCAAAATATACTAATACAACATTTTATTAGATAATTCTACAGAGTTTGCGAAATTCCTCTTTTTTCTACAATTTTGAATTTTGGAAAATTTAAGGGCTTTATTATGAAAAACTAACCTATAATCCTGCTTATGCCCGTCACATTGTTGCTGTCATCAAGCATAATCTTAACTGCTCCAAGAACAGCCTCACCTGTGGCAACCTCAAAGCGGGCAGGCATTCCGCTTGTAAACTTTTTAATTACTATGTCTTTTTCTACACCCAATATGGAATCTCTTGGTCCGGTCATTCCTGTATCGGTAATATATGCAGTGCCTTTAGGCAATACTCTCTCATCTGAGGTTTGAACGTGTGTATGCGTGCCCAGTACTGCACTTACTCTTCCATCGAGATACCAGCCTAAGGCAAGCTTCTCTGAAGTAGCTTCCGCATGAAAATCAACTATTGTTATATCCGCCTCACCCTTTAACTGATTCAGCAGTTCATCGGCTGTCCTGAAGGGACACTCTATGCAATCCATAAAGACCCTTCCGCATAGATTCAATACTGCAATCCTTTTTCCTGCTTTTTCTGCTATGCGGAACCCTTTACCGGGGGTTCCATTCGGATAGTTCGCGGGCCTTACAAGTCTATCTGCTTCTTCTATAAAATCAAATATCTCTTTTTTTGCCCAGGAATGGTTACCCATGGTAATCATATCAGCTCCTGAACCTAAAAGTTCATCATATGTGCTTTTTGTTATTCCTACCCCACCGGCAGAGTTTTCACCGTTAACAATAGTGAAATCAATTGAATTTTCTTCTATTAGCCTGCGGAGATTCTTGTTCAGATAATTTCTTCCCGGCCTGCCGACTACATCACCAATAAATAATATGTTCATATGTACCTCCTGAATCTCACGGACGGTGAGGGCACCGCTCCCTGCTAATGCGCCTCGAAATCCCGGAACCTCGAAACCTCGAAACCTCGAAACCTAATATATATTATTATTAAAAAAGGCGGCTACATGCATTATACATGTATTGCCGCACATTTTCTATAATTTTCTATTATTTTGCATATTCAATTGCCCTAGTTTCCCTGATTACATTAACTTTGATCTGTCCAGGGTACTCGAGTTCGTCTTCAATTCGTTTCACTATATCTCTGGCTATATACACTATTTCGGTGTCACTGACATCCTCAGGTTTAACCATGATTCTAACTTCTCTACCGGCTTGAATAGCAAAAGATTTTTCTACTCCACTAAATGAATTTGCTATTTCTTCAATTTTTTCCAAACGTTTAATATATGATTCTAAGGTTTCTCTTCTTGCTCCCGGCCTTGCAGCAGATATTGCATCAGCAGCCTGAACAAGAACTGCTTCAACAGTTGTAGCTTCAATATCTCCGTGATGAGCTGCCACAGCGTGGACAACTTCACTTGATTCCTTGTATTTCTTTAAAAGGTCAGCGCCAATCTGTACGTGAGGTCCTTCAACTTCATGGTCTACTGCTTTTCCTATATCATGCAGAAGGCCTGCTCTTTTTGCCAGCTTGACGTCTGCGCCAAGTTCTGCAGCCATTGCTGCAGCAAGGTGAGCTACTTCTATGGAATGCTTTAGAACATTCTGTCCATAACTTGTTCTGTATCTTAGTCTACCTAATAGCCTTATAATTTCCGGATGCAGTCCATGTACGCCTGTATCAAAGGTAGCTTGTTCGCCCTGTTCCCTGATGTAGTTATCCACTTCCTTCTTGGACTTTTCAACCATTTCTTCAATCCTTGCAGGATGTATTCTTCCATCAACGATAAGTTTTTCAAGGGCAACCCTTGCAACTTCTCTTCTTATTGGATCAAATCCAGACAGTATTACGGCTTCCGGTGTATCATCGATAATCAAATCAATGCCTGTGAGAGTTTCTAACGTTCTTATATTTCTGCCTTCTCGTCCTATTATTCTGCCCTTCATCTCATCATTCGGCAGCGGAACCACAGATACTGTAGTTTCAGCAACATGGTCAGCTGAACACTTTTGAATGGCATTAGATATGATTTCTTTGGCCTTTCTCTCTGCTTCCTCTTTAGCCTTGGATTCAATATCCTTGATCATTAATGCAGCTTCATGCCTGATTTCTTTTTCAATATCGTTTAAAAGCAGTTGTTTCGCTTCTTCTGATGATAAGCCCGATAATCTTTCAAGCTCTTCTACTTGTTTTTTGTAGAGCTCCTGTATTTCTTCGTGGGATTTTTGAATTTCTTTTTGCTTTTTGCTGATTGCTTCTTCTTTTTGCTCTTGAGTTTCAGCTTTCTTATCCAAAAGCTCTTCACGCTGCAGCAATCTTCTTTCCATTCTCTGAACTTCGTTTCTTCTGTCTCGAATTTCTCTGTCAAGCTCTGCTCTAAGCTTATGAACTTCTTCCTTTGCTTCAAGCACAACTTCTTTTTTCTTGGTTTCAGCTTGCTTCTCAGCTTCAGACACTATCTTTAAAGCCTGCTCCTCAGCGTTTTTTATTTTTGTCTCAGCAATATATCTTCTAACTAAATACCCAGCAATAAAGGTAATTAGTGCAATTGCTATATAAATTACAAATTCGATAACATTTTCACCTCCTTGTTATTTATAATTTCGACTATCGGTAACGACTTCCACAAAACCATTTTTTCAAACTCATCATTTACATAATTAATAAACTATTATAAGAACGTGGCACTTTAAACTAACACACCATATCAAAATAATTTTATAACTTATACAAAATTTTGTCAAGTTATTGTGACAATTCAAACAATTTAAGGACGATTTGCAAAATTCCGTGAATTTTGCACTGCTGACTGATTTATCAGCTTTCATCAAGATCAAGCTCTTCAATAACCTTCCTGCAGACTTCCATTCCAAAGCCTTTTCTGTAAAGAAAGTTCAAAAGCTTTGCTGCCTTTTGCCTTTTGTCTCCTTTTAGTCCTACAGCTTTTTTCTCTGCGGCTTTCATGGCAGATGCAAAATCATCAATTTCTGCTTCCTCAAGCTTCTGCTGGATAACTTCACTGTCTACCCCCTTGCCGGCAAGCTTGTAATACAGGCTTCGCCTGCTTGTGCCGGCAGACTCCCTGGCGTTTTTTATGTAGCTCTCAGTATAGCTTTCATCATTTATATACCCTATCTCCTTCAGGTACTGCAATACTGCGTTTATGGCATTTTCAGAGTGTTTTTTCTCCTTCAGCTTCTTCTTCAGCTCATTTTCTGTTTTGGATGACCGAATCAGCATATATAGTGCCGTTCTAAGGGCACTCTTATACTCTATTATTTCCAGTTTTCGGTTGAATTCTTCCTGATTTAATTCCATTCCTTTGGAAAAATTCAGTTCTTCCAATATTTCTTTATCTACAGAGCAATAGTATTCACCATCTATATAAATATTACATCTTTTATTGTTCTTTTTCTGTTCTTCAATTGCGGTAATTCTCATTCAACTCACAACCTTATTCTGTATAAGAATCAACCTCTATCCAGGGATAGAGGTTGTTATTTTTCCATAAAATTATTGCTGATTAAAATTCATCTTCCTCTACAGCTTCATTTGTATCTGTAGTAGTGGATTTGACTTTGGATATTCCAAGATTGAACATTTCTCTCAGCTTGGCTTCAATTTCTTTTGTAAGCTCAGGGTTTTCCTTCAGGTACTGCTTTGCATTTTCCCTGCCCTGGCCTATTCTTGTGTCTCCATATGAAAACCATGCACCGCTTTTCAGTACTATGTCGTTGTTAACGGCAACGTCAAGTACGCTGCCCTCCCTCGAAATGCCTTCGCCGTACATTATATCAAACTCTGCCTGTTTAAACGGAGGCGCAACCTTATTCTTAACCACTTTGACCCTTGTTCTGCTTCCGACTACATCGGCTCCTTGCTTGAGGTTCTCAACCTTTCTAACTTCAAGCCTTACTGAAGCATAGAACTTAAGAGCCCTTCCTCCAGGTGTTGTTTCAGGGTTGCCGAACATAACACCTACCTTTTCTCTAAGCTGGTTTATAAAGATTGCTGTTGTCTTGGATTTGCTGATTACACCGGCAAGCTTTCTAAGAGCCTGTGACATAAGCCTTGCCTGCAAGCCTACATGAGCGTCGCCCATTTCCCCGTCAATTTCAGCCTTTGGAACTAATGCTGCAACCGAGTCTATGACTACTACATCAATTGCACCGCTGCGAACAAGTGTTTCGGCTATCTCAAGGGCTTGTTCCCCTGTATCCGGCTGGGAGACTATAAGATTTTCTATATCAACGCCAAGGTTCTTGGCATATACAGGATCCAGCGCATGCTCTGCATCTATGAAGGCTGCTTCACCGCCGTTTTTCTGTGCTTCGGCAATTATGTGCAGTGCTACGGTTGTCTTACCTGAGGATTCCGGTCCGTATATCTCAACTATTCTTCCTCTTGGAACTCCACCTATACCTAATGCTATGTCCAATTCAATTGAGCCTGTAGAAACAGCTTCCACATTCATTTTTGTGGCTTCGCCAAGCTTCATTATAGAACCTTTTCCAAATTGCTTTTCAACCTGGCTTAAAGCAAGTTCAATCGCTTTCTTTTTATCGTTCATTACGGCGCACATTAACTGCTACACCATCCTTTCATAACGTATGCCTTATGCGGCAAAACGAACAAATGTTCTTATATCTATATTATATTATATTGCTATATATTAGTCAAGGAAATTACATTATTTTACTGTTTTTTCTTGCGGGAAAGTAATTCCCTTCTCAATAAATCCAATGCTTTGCTGCTTGAGTTCCATTTGATTCTCTGCCTGTTTCCGTTGAACATGGTTTTATAGGACTTAACTGTGTCATCTATTGCTATTCCGATATAGCATAAACCGATAGGCTTTTCTGCACTTCCACCACCCGGCCCTGCTATACCGGTTATTGAAACTCCTATATCAGTTCCGCCGATTCTTTTTGCGCCTGCAGCCATTTCCTCGGCTGTCTGGCTGCTTACGGCACCATAATTTCTTATCGTTTCCTCTTTTACTCCCAGGAGTCTGATTTTTGCATCATTACTGTAACTGACAACTCCGCTCATAAGGCTTTCTGAAGCTCCGGGCACATCAGTCAGGCGGCTTGCGATAAGCCCCCCGGTACAGGATTCTGCGAGAGAAAGAGTCATTTTATTTTCCTGAAGCAGTTTCAGAACTACTTCTTCCAAGGATTCCTCATCATAGCCGTATATATTTTCACCCAGGATTGCCTTTACTTTCTCTTCCATTTCAATTATGAGCAGTTCAGCTTCTTCTGCACTACCGGTCTTTGCCGTTATCCTCAGATGTACCTCCCCGTCCTTGGCATATGGTGCTATTGTCGGATTGGTCTGTGTGCTGAATATCTCCTTAAGCATATCTTCGGCGGCCGATTCTCCGACGCCGATCACCCTCAGCATTCTTGACCTTATGGTTGAGTTTACCTTTGTCCTGAGATATGGCAATACCTTATTCTCAAACATCGGATACAGTTCCTTAGGCGGACCGGGAAGCATGATAACTGTTTTGCCGTTCTTTTCTATCAGTACCCCCGGAGCAGTACCGTTGTCGTTTTCCAATATCACGGCACCCTCGGGGATGTAGCCCTGCTTGATATTGTTCTCAGTCATGGGCCTTCCCATAGCTTTGAACATATCCTCTATTTTTCTGATGCTGGCCTCATCAGGCAGCAGCTTTAAGTCCAAGGCCTCCGAGACTCCTTCCTTGGTTATGTCGTCCACTGTAGGACCCAGGCCTCCGCTGGTAATAACAAGGTCTGAACGCTCAAGAGATGATTTTATTGTTTCAGACAGCCTTTGCAAATTATCCCCCACTGTCAATTGATAGTATACGTCTATCCCGAGTTCAGCAAGCTTCTGGGACAGATACTGTGCGTTAGTATTGACAATGTTGCCCAACAGTAATTCAGTGCCTACAGCTACTATTTCACATTTCATTTTAAAACCTCCTATGTGGTGCATAAAAGGGCGGGCATGGGAACCCACCCTTACAGATAAATCGTATGTAGGGGACGGTTTCCATGCCGCCCTGTGCTTTGCAATCTATTTCATTGTTGAAACTACTTTAATATTTTTAGCAAAATAATCAAGTCCCGACAGTAACGTAATAATCAGCGTAATATAAACCATAACGGTGTCCACCGGTAAATTCAAAAGACTGAATGGATAATTGTCCAGTAGCAGAAGTACGATTGCTATAATCTGAGTTACTGTTTTTATTTTTCCATAGTTGCTGGCAGCAATAACTACATTCTGGGCTGCGGCCAGAGTTCTGAGACCTGTGACTGCAAACTCCCTTGCCAGTATCACAAATACAATCCAGGCTTCTATTCTGCCAAGCTGTATAAGTACTAAAAAAGCACCTGTAACCAGCAGCTTGTCTGCAAGGGGATCCATAAATTTGCCGAAGTCGGTAATCATATTGTATTTTCGAGCCAGATATCCATCAAGTTTGTCTGTCAGAGAGGCTGCAAGGAACACCACCAGGGCAGCTTCCATATGGTAAGGAAATTCCACCAGCATAAACACCAGGAATACCGGAATCATAAGCACCCTTAACAAAGTAATTTTATTTGCCAGATTCATCTGTTCTCTCCCCCACTAAATCATATTCATAAGCCTTTTTTACCTTGACATAACAGAAATCCCCGGGTATCAGATCCTTGTCCGAACTGAAGTAAACCTTCCCGTCTATTTCAGGTGCATCCATATAGCTTCGTCCGAAATATTGCCCCTCTGAAAAACCTTCAATAAGTGTTTTCAAAGTTTTTCCGACAAGCTTTTTGTTATTTTCAAGAGATATATCCTTTTGGAGAAGCATTATTTTCTCCTGCCTCTCCAGTTTCACTTCCTCATCAATCTGGTTCGGCATATCATAAGCAGCAGTATCTTCTTCCCTGGAATATGCGAATACTCCCAACCTGTTGAACTTAACTTCAGATACAAAATCATAAAGCTCAGAGAAGTCGTCTTCGGTTTCTCCGGGGAAACCAACGATAAGTGATGTCCTGAGCACTATGTCAGGCATTTTTTCTCTTAGCTTTCCAATCAGTTCAAGTATCTTTTCCCTGCTGCTCCTGCGTGCCATTTTCTTCAGTATGCTATTGCTTGCATGCTGTATCGGTATGTCCAGGTATTTGCAGATCTTTTCTTCCTTTGCAATAGTGTCAATGAGCTCATCATTGAATTCGTCAGGATAGGAGTAAAGAAGCCTTATCCATTCTATACCCTCTATTGCTGCAAGCTCCTTGAGAAGCTCACTCAGCCGGTACCTGCCGTACAGGTCCTTCCCATACCTTGTTATGTCCTGTGCAATTATGTTCAATTCCTTTATTCCGCTTTGTGAAAGCTCTTTGGCTTCCTTGACTATATCTTCAAGCTTTCTGCTTCTGTATTTTCCCCTGATGGCCGGTATGATGCAATAGGTGCATCTATTGTCGCAGCCCTCTGCTATCTTCAGATATGCTGAGGAGCCAAAGGTTGAAATGCGCCTTGGAAGCTTATCAATGTCAACCAGCTCCTGGTGCCCGTACCTGACGACTTTTTCACCCTGCAGAGCCCGGTTTATGACATCTGTAATCTCTTTATAATCGCCGGTGCCGATGACCGCATCAAGCTCCGGCATTTCCTTAATAAGCTCCTCCTTATAGCGTTCCGCCATGCAGCCAGAGGCTATAAGTACTTTACACTTTCCGCTTTTCTTGCATTCTGCCATTTCCAATATTGTATCAATGGATTCCTGCTTTGCACTTTCAATAAAGCCGCAGGTGTTTATTATAATAACATCTGCAGTCTGCGCATCGTTAGTAATTTCGTAATTATCATTAAGGATGCTCTGAACCATAACCTCTGAATCGACAAGGTTCTTTGAGCATCCAAGGGATATGATTGCTGTTTTCAGCTTCAAAGATTTCTCTCCTTCCAATACTGCTTTAGTAAATTCTTAAGTGTGAAGAATATTAAAATGTATATTATATTAATATGGACTATGAAAAAGAATTATATCATTTCATCCAAATCTTCCTTACTGATCAGTACTTTTCTTGGTTTGCTGCCTTCATAGCCGCCTATAATCCTTCGCTCCTCCATCTGGTCGATAAGCCTTGCTGCTCTGCTGTAGCCGATTTTCAACCTTCTCTGGAGCATGAGTATTGATGCCTGTCCGCTTTCTACAACTATCTCAATAGCTTCCTTAAGCAAGTCATCAACCTCGGCATCCTCATCAATTTCAACGCTCTTGTCAATTTCCTTAATTATTTCGTCATTGAAGCTGACAGGTACCTGTTCCTTTATATAGCTTACCAGCTTTTCAATTTCCTTTTCGGAAACAAAGGCACCCTGGACTCTTATCGGCTTGGCCTCTCCTACAGGATAGAAAAGTGAATCCCCTTTTCCCAGAAGCTTTTCAGCACCGCCCATGTCAAGAATGGTCCTTGAGTCAACCTGTGAGGATACTGCAAAGGCTATCCTTGAAGGGATATTTGCTTTTATAAGGCCTGTGATTACATCTACAGAAGGCCGTTGAGTCGCTACAACCAGATGTATGCCTGCAGCTCGCGCCATCTGTGCCAGTCTGCAAATAGCATCCTCGACTTCCCCGGGTGCAACCATCATCAAGTCAGCCAATTCATCTATTACAACCACTATCTGCGGAAGCTTGTCAATGCCTTCCTTATTGAGATTGTTATAGCCGTATATGTCACGTACATTGTTGGAAGCAAATTTTTTATAGCGTTCTGTCATTTCCATAACTGCCCAATTCAAGGCACCTGCTGCTTTTTTCGGGTCTGTAACAACCGGAACCAGAAGGTGAGGAATATTCTTATATATACTAAGTTCAACAACCTTTGGGTCTATTAAAAGCAGCTTTACCTCATCAGGAGTTGATTTATACAATATGCTTGCTATCAGTGAATTTATACATACGCTTTTACCGGAGCCCGTGGAGCCTGCTATAAGAAGGTGAGGCATTTTTGCCAGATCAGCCACTATATTTGCACCGGCTACGTCCTTTCCGACAGAAAAGGAAATCTTTGATTTCTGGTTCTTGAATTCATCAGATTCCAACACTTCTCTTAAAAGCACGCTTGAAACGTCCTTATTTGGTACTTCAATACCTATGGCAGCTTTTCCGGGTATTGGGGCTTCTATTCTGATGCCCGGAGAAGCAAGGCTAAGGGATATATCGTCTGCAAGGCTCAATATCTTGCTTACCTTTACCCCGGGACTAAGATGCAGTTCATACCGTGTAATTGTCGGCCCCACTGAAACTTGCGCAATATTGGCTTTTACTCCGAAATTCTTGAGCGTTTCCTCAAGTATTTTTACATTGCCCATTACTTCTTTTTTACCATTGCCTGACTTGCTTTCTGCCGGCAAAGAAAGAAGATTTGTAGAAGGCAGCTTATAATTTGCATAATGCTTATTGCTTACGGTTATTATGCTTTCGGCTGTATCTATTTTTTCCACGTGGGTCTCTTTTATATTTTTTTCCTTATGCTCTTTAGTTTCAGCAGCGCTTTTAGCTTTCTCCTTTGTTTCGCTTTCTTCTTTGTTTTTGATGCTGTTGTCAAAATGCTTTGTAAAGTCAAGTATCTTTATTTTCTTATCCAGATTCCTTAATCGCTCTTCATCATCAACTTCCGGTAACTCCGGCTCTTCCTGCTTCTTTGCGGGAGTTTTCCTCTGAAGCTCTCTTGTCGCGGCTGCTTCCTTTTCTTTACTCTTTATGCGTGCATAGATTTTCAGAATAGTCTGTTTCAGGTACTCGAGTATATTGGCAAAGGATATTTCAGTAAACATGAGTACCGATATGAGATAAAGCGCTGTAACAATTGCTATTGTGCCTATCATTCCGAAAAGCTTGACGAAGGCATAGCCGAAGAAAGCACCTATCGCCCCTCCTCCGGAGCCCACATCTATAGAGCCTGATTCATAGGAATATTTGATTGCGTCCAGCCATTTGGAACCGGCACCTTCCAGCATTTCATAATTTGCAATAAAAAGTGCTATCAGTGTGGCAAGTAAAAATATGCAGAAAGAATAAAACTTAATGTTGACATGCAT
>CAZUGK010000080.1:0-15695 GCA_964619815.1 uncultured Clostridiaceae bacterium
TAGGCGATGGTGACGAACTTTGGGAAAACAGCAAGTTTGACGATATCAAGCAGGCTCACAGTGATGCTTTCTGGCTCCTGTCCGAATTTTACAAGGAGGGCAGGCTTTACATGATTTATGGGAATCATGATATGGTAAATAAAGACAAGAGGTATGCAAAAAAAAATCTATGCCGGTATTATTCCGAACATCAGAAAAGTTTTGTTCCTTTATTCCCGAATATAAAGTTTCATGAAGGCCTGGTTTTGAGACATAGGTTTACAGGTGACGGAATTTTCCTTTTACATGGGCATCAAGTAGACTGTCTGAATGATAGGTTGTGGAAGTTAGCCAGATTTTTAGTCAGGTATTTATGGAGGCCGCTTAACACATTCGGAGTAAATGACCCGACAAGAACTGCTAAGAATTATAAGAAAAAAGAGGAAGTAGAGAAAAGGCTTACAGAGTGGGTGATAAAAGAAAACCACATGCTTATTGCAGGCCATACCCACAGACCCATGTTTCCGGAAGTAGGCAAGCCCCCGTATTTTAATGATGGAAGCTGCGTCCATCCCAGATGCATTACAGCAATAGAAATTGCAGATGGTTTCATCATACTTGTCAAATGGAATGTTAAAACAAGGAATGACGGTACATTGTTTATAGGGAGGGAAGTATTGGCGGGACCAAAAAAACTGAGCGGCTACCTGGCTGAGACAAGAGAGGGCGCATAATTGCAGCATGCGCATATTTTTTTAAGATTACTATGGAATTGCCTTGAGAAAGCAAGTTTACTCAAGGTAATTCTATATTACCTATGCCATTTTTATTCCTCCTCTTTAGTTGATTTATAATTTTATTATATATTCCCGGGGAATCCCCATCAAGTTAAAAATTTAACAAATGATTCAAAAGTACATAAATGTGTGGCAGTGTGAGCATAAAAGCTGAATATAATTTAAAATTGTAGTAGAATATAATCAAATAGTGACCTGGCTTATATGAAATTAAATACAAGGAGGAATATGATGGTTGAGAAATCAGAAAAATCTAAAATGCCTGTGCTGTTTATCGGACATGGCAGCCCAATGAATGCTATAGAAACAAATGCTTTTACCGATAGCCTGAATTTAATGGGAAAAGTCTTTAATGAAAAACCAAAGGCAATTATGGTGGTATCAGCCCATTGGCTGACCGAAGGCACTTATGTAAGTACAACTGAAAGACCTGAAACAATATATGATTTTTACGGCTTCCCGGAGGAGTTGTATCAGGTTAAGTATCCTGCACCGGGGTACCCTTCCTCGGCAAAAGAAGTATTAAAATTGGCACCTGAAGTAAAGGAAGATAACCAATGGGGCCTGGACCATGGAGCTTGGACTGTTTTGAAGCATATATTTCCCAATGCCGATATCCCTGTTTTTCAACTGAGCATAGATTATTATAAACCTATGGAATATCACTTCGAATTGGCTAAAAAGCTGAGTATATTAAGAGATATGGGTATTCTTGTAATCGGAAGCGGGAATGTTGTTCACAATCTTAAGCTGATTTTTAGCAGTGATAATAATGAACCTTATGATTGGGCCGTTGAATTTGATGAAATAGTAAAGGACAGAATAAACAACAGGGACTTTGACAGCTTGATCCATTATGAAAAGTATGGTAAGGTTGGACAGCTTTCCGTTCCTACAGTCGATCACTATGTACCTTTGTTGTATTCTTTAGCTTTAGCTGATGATGACGATGACATTAATTTTACCTATGAAGAAGTTTTCAGCTCCTTAAGCATGAGATGCTTGAGGATTGGTTAAAACTGAATAACAATAAATGAATCCGGGTAAAGCTGCCGGACAAGCACAGCGGCCGTACAGCAAGCCGGATTGTGGTAGAATATAATCAGATGATAAACCGGCTTAAATACCGGAAGAACTATAATTTAAATTCATAAAGGGGTGTGCTATGAGTAAATACAGTCTTATTTACAACAATAAAGCTTCCGAGCTTGATGAGAGCAATTGCAGCGATTTCATAAACGATGAAGTGCGTCCGGTTGCAGGCATTGATAAGTCTGATATACTGGAGCTTTTGAGCCGTCATGAAGAAGTTAATTTTGATATCGAATACTATGACCAGCCCTGTCAAAACTGCCGGCAAGTGAAGAATGAAAAAGACAAGTACTTTAAATTTCTTGAATATCACTTTTTTATCTTCACAAAGAATGGCAGATATGTAATCAGCAGCATTTCAAAAGAATATGAGAACGGCTCATACAGCAAGCTGTTGAAGCAAGGCATCATAGATGACAGCTATATTGTAAGTGTTATTGTATGTATAGCATGCGGGGATTACTCTATAGAAATTGAACAGTGTGATGTATAGTAACAAAATTATAATTGACATAAATGCTAAAAGAACTGATAAAGTGCAAGCTGCATGCAGCAGATATGATTATCTTAATATGAAGTAAAGTAAAACCCGCATTATTGCGGGTTTTTACTATCCATTAATATAAAATCCTGCTGCTGACATCCTTGACAGAATTGCAGCCCGTCAGTATCATGGCGGATTTCAAATCAGCGGCTACACCGTCAACATAGGCTTTTACCCCTTCTGATTGTCCGCCGAAGGATGCCGAAACAAAAGGTCTTCCAATTAATACTGCGTCAGCTCCGAGAGCAAGCATTTTAAGTACATCTACGCCATTTCTCACACCGCCGTCTGCCAATATTGTTATTTTTCCCTTAACTTTCTCAGCAATTTCCGGCAAAACATCTGCCACACCGGGAGTCTGATCCAGTACTCTGCCCCCATGGTTTGATACAACGATGGCAGCAACACCGGCTTCAACTGCAAGCTCTGCCTCATCGGGAGTCATAATTCCCTTTAAAATGAAAGGCAGTTTTGTGCTTTTAGCTA
Organism: uncultured Clostridiaceae bacterium; assembly: GCA_964619815.1. Classification (GTDB taxonomy): domain Bacteria; phylum Bacillota; class Clostridia; order Lutisporales; family Lutisporaceae; genus BRH-c25. The sequence goes on from CAZUGK010000080.1 coordinate 2,899, forward strand.
TTTCTCTCACGTCTTCCACAGATTTCGGACCTACCGGTTTGCCGTTCAATGCAAGGGTTATAAGCCCGGCTGCGTCTATATCCATACCTACTGCGTAGGCACCAGCCTTCTCGGCCATATGGATTTTCTCAATAACCTGTTCATTCTTCCAGGGTTTTATAATTGCAATTCCGTTGTCGCCTGCTTTCTGGAGTTCTTCCAGATTTGTTATCAGAAAGGAGTCTATTGCTGTATCTCCGACCATAGGGAAAATCCCGCTTTGGTTGCAGCCCTCGATCACCCATGATATATATTCTTTTTCAGTGAATTTTCCTCCCATATTAAGAGTTGTACCTGAAACGGGAGCTGCGAAAACAGGTATCCTCATTTTCTTCCCGAAGAGCTCTATAGAAGTGTCGGGATCCTTGCAGTTGTGCAATACCCTCATATTGAGCTTATATTCTCCCAGTGCATCTACATTTGCAGTAAAAGCTTCGCCTGTGCCTTTGCCGCCCATACCCGGAACCTCCCCGGAGCATGCCTTGCCATTGCATACCGGACAGACTCTGCAAGAGCCATTTAAATTTGCTTTGGCGTTTTTCAGTACCTCACTGTAATTCATAATTCATCTACCTCCCGGTATAATACATAAAAATGCTGTTCAAATGTGAAAAGCCAGGGGTATAAGATATTGCAGCTGTAAAAAACCCCTGGCTCTTTATTAAGTTTACATGTTCACTATGCTTTAACCTGTTTATCTAAATCTGTGTTTAAAATTCTATCTCCCTGGGTCGATGCAATCTTAATTGTGCCCCATGCATAGAAGGCTACAAAAACGGCAGCCAATATATATGAGATCATATAGCTATTCGGGTCTAACCCAAGTCTGCTTTCCAAACCGAACCCTATAGGAGCATGGAATATATAACTTGATATGACATATGCATAGAACATACCCGGCAGCAAAGGTATCCAGTAGTTTTTCTTGTTAATGAACAAGTAAACTGATACCATTGCTAAAGCAAATATTGCAATTGTTTGATTTGTCCAGGCGAAATATCTCCACAATACATTAAATCCGTTAGGATTTATTTTAGCAAATGTCAGTATTATAGCAGCCGGTATAAATATACATATTGTAACGGCTAGTCTCTTATGCCACTTAGTCTGGTCTATATTGAACTGTTCTGCAATCATAAGTCTTAATCCTCTAAATGCAGTATCTCCTGATGTTATAGGAAGCACTATAACTCCAATGATTGCAAAAATTGCTCCGATATTTCCAAGGAACTCTCTTGAAACAAGACCTATCATTAATGTTGCACCTGTATTGAGAGCCTGTCCTCTGTCGAATAATATCATTGCTCCTGCTGCCCAAACCATTGCGATAAAGCCCTCAACCAACATCATATTGAAGAATGTAGTTCTGCCTTCTTTTTCACTCTTCATAGTCCTGGAAATCAGGGTTGCTTGAGTTGAATGGAAGCCTGACATTATTCCGCAGGCAACAGTTATGAAGAATACAGGCATAAATGGAAGCTGACCTGGATGCTGACCAAATATATTAGTTGCAAAGGATAAGTTTGTAAGGCTTGCTCCGCCATCCAGCAGTATTCCTCCAAAGATTCCAATTGCTGAGAAAATAAGAACTGCACCGAATATTGGATAAACTCTGCCTATAATTGCGTCTATCGGGAAAAAGGTCGCTATCAGATAATAAGCGAATATACAACCGTATACTATCCATGTTGTCGGGTTTGTAGCCAATGGCTTTTGACCAATTATTTCATTGACTATCAGATCTCCAGGGGTATAAATAAAAACTGCTCCAACCAAAAGCATTAATATCCAAACAACGATATTGTATACTTTGTGAACTCCGCCGCCCAGGTATTTCTTTATCAGCTTAGGCATCTGAGCGCCGCCATTCCTCATGGAAATCATTCCGCTGAAATAGTCGTGCATTGATCCTGCGATAACACATCCTATAGGAATAGTTATGAATGCAACAGGGCCGAACAGTATACCTTGAATAGGTCCTAAAATAGGTCCTGTACCTGCTATATTCAGCAGTTCAATTAAGCTGTTCTTCCAGGTCTTCATTGCTACAAAGTCTACACCATCCGCTTTAGTTGTTGCCGGTGTAGGTCTGTCATCCGGTCCGAAAACCTTCTCGCAGAATTCCCCATAAAAGAATCCGCCAATAATAAGAATTGCCAGCCCAATTAAAAAAGTTGCCATATGAATCCCCCTTATTATAAAATGATTTCTTAGCAATTATAATTATATAGTAGATATACTGGCTGGCATCTTATATTGCGCTAAATGACAAAATAGGCACATAAAATACATTTATATGCCCATTAGCTGTTTGAAAGGTAATATGTTTTGCCTGCTGACCGGTATCTCAGAATCCAGCCCTTTAAATTTAAGAATATATGTATTATTGAACCAGGGAATGATTTCAGCAATTTTATCAGTATTTACTATATAAGAGCGGTGGCACCTGAAAAAAATATCTTGAGGAAGCTTCTTATGAAAATCAGAAATACTCGAGGCAACTATAAAATAATCATTTTTTGTATATACATATACTTCATGCTCATGAGCTTCACAATAATAGATATCATGCATATTCAGCACAAATAGCTTATTGTTTTTCCACATAGTAATTTTGCTGTTGCTGCACTTGGTGACTTTGCAATTTTCAAGCCGCTGTAATGTGTTTGTTATTCTGCTTTCCGAGAAAGGCTTTAAAATATAATCAAAAGCAGCGACTTCGAAGGCTTCGATGGCATGCTCGCTATAAGCAGTGATAAATACGAGAACGGGTTTGTCTGCTAAGGTGTTTATCACTCTGCTGAAGGTTAATCCATCTAATTTTGGCATATTAATATCCAGAAAAATAACATCTACAGGGTGCTTCTGAACGTATTCAAGAGCCTTTATGCTATCATCAAAGGCATCCAGTATTTTAATTGAACTAAAATTTGTAATAAAATAGCTTAACTCCTCAATTGACGGATATTCATCATCAACAATAATACAATTCATAGGTTCACCTCTATTTCTATATGAATAGGGGGTATCAAGCATCATATTCATTAAGAATAAAACTGATCATTGTTCCTGTTGCAAGACGTTCTATCACAAGTCCGGAACCATATATATGACGCAGCCTGTTATCTACATTGGATATTCCAATCTTATTTTCACTAATAGCTCCGGTTTGTATACTTTCAATAACAGCTTGAGGAATACCAATGCCATCATCTTCTATTGTTACTTTTACGTTTTCTGAGCTATGCCTTTTTACTTCAATCTTAACATTTCCGGAACCGACGCCCTTTAGAATTCCATGTTTTATTGAATTTTCCACTATAGGCTGAATTATCAGCGAAGGTATTTTGATGTGTATACTTTCATCTATGTCATAGATTACATTAAGCTTATCCCCAAATCTTGCTTTTTCTATCTCCACATAAGCCTTGACCTGCTGAAGCTCCTTGCTGATATCCACAAAAGTGCTTATCTCTTCTATGTTGTATCTTAAATAGGTTGACAGGTTGACAATCAGCTCGCGGGCACTATCCGGATTAAACCTTAAAAAAGAGATAATTGTGTTCAAAGCATTAAAGAGAAAATGCGGATTAATTTGGGCTTGAAGAGCCTTGATCTCAGCTTTTGCGGCCAATTCCTTAAGCTTACCCACCCTGCTTATTTCAATTTGCGTGGAAATTAACTGAGATAACCCGATAGCCAACTTTTCGTGCGTAGAGGATATGCCGTTTTTCTTGGCATAATATAGCTTAAGAGTGCCGCTGACTTCATCTCCCTCCTTGAGAGGTACTATAAGTGCGGATTTCAGTTGGCAGTTTTCTGAAGAACATTCTATTTCCTCCGGAGAATTTAAAATACGCATGCGCCCATCATTAATTACCTGTTTTGTGACAGAGGTCTGGATAGGTTCACCACTGATATGATGATCCGAACCCAATCCCTCATGGGCCAGGATGGTGGTCCTGTCAGTAATTGCAACTGCAGCTGCTCCGGTAGAATCTTTAATTATCGAACATACTTTTTTTAAGGAATTGCTGTTAATTTCTCTGAAATAGGGAAGTGTTTTATTTGCTATGTCAAGAGCAAGCTGGGCCTGCTTTGCAGCTATTTGCTCCTTTTCATTAAAAGCCTTCTGTATCAACAATATGAGTATACAAATGCCAAGTGCGTTTGTAAAGCTCATGGGTAAATAGATGCTTTTTACTATATAAAGAGCACTTGAGTATGGTTTTGACATGATCAGAATGAGCAGCATTTCGACACTTTCTACTAAAACACCCCCGATGAGGCCGTAAAACCATTTTTCAAACCTGAAGCACTTTTTATATATAAAGGCTGATACGAAACCGGCAAGAATTGTAGTTATTGCACAAGGCAAGGAAGTTATACCGCCAATATCATAAAGGTATCTGTGAATACCCGCAATAATGCCGGATACTATACCGACAAAAGGGCCGCATATTATTCCACCGGCCATTATTCCGATTATTCTTGTGTTAGCTATTGCACCGTACACATCTGTGCCGGAGTATGTGCCTATTATTCCAAAAACGGCAAAGATAATCGATAGTACAATAAGATCAAATTTTGTAAACTCATCTTTTTGTATTATTTTCTTAAACACCGTTAAATTTGAAATGATAAAAGCTATTATGACTACATAGCTTAAATTATTTATTAGATTTAATATTAAATCTATCATAATAATACCTGTTACTCCTGAGTTTTAGAAGTTGTGATATGTTTCTTCTATATTATTGTAGCTTTTTGTTATTATATCTGCAAGCTAGTGTAAAAATTATAGTATATTGGATATAAAAGGCTGCTGGGAAGAAATCCCAACAGCCTTTTGCAGCATATGAATTTTAGATTTTATAGAATGAATTGAATGCCCTCAATACCAGCAATATAGCCTGTTCTCTTGTAGTATTCCCCTTCGGGAGTATATAGGAAGTGCCATCTCCCAAAGTTGAACCATTCAGCACACCGTTTGCATTCATAAATTTCACTGCATCCAAAGCCCAAGGTGCAATATCCTTTTCGTCGTGGAACTTGGTTTTGAATTCTGCTTTCACTACTGTATTAGGCATTACAGCTTGTAATGTACGAAGAAGCATGACTGAGATTTCTTGCCTTGTAACCTTATTATTGGGTGCAAACTTGCCTTCGCCTACTCCGCCGACAATCTTAAGGTTATAAGCCTTTAATATTTCTGGATTTTTTGTGTCGCTGAATGGATTTGCAGCTACGGGTACTGCTTTGTCTCCGGTCATCTTTTCATAGAGCAGTACTGCCAATTCGCAGAATTCTTCACGGGTTATGTCAGCGGGGAAATCAATCATGACCTTGTCGGTAACCAGGTTTTCGTCTTTTGCTTTGTTAACTTCCGGAGCAGCCCATCCGGACAACTCTTCGTAGCCTGCAGAAATATCGGTTCCCGGAGCAGCTTCGCCGCTTACTATGAATTCTGCTTTGCCAAACATGCCGTATTCATATTCTTCGTTCGACAGGTTGCCGGCGCAGAATACCCTTACTTCATAGGCTCCGGGATCGGCAGGGGCGGTGAACTCATAGGTGTTATTAACCGGAAGCTCTGCTATTGTTGTATTGTGATATGTGTTTTCCAATTTCTCTCCTGATTTGGCAATTCCTGACCATGCTCCTTCGGCAATCTCTCCGGGGGTTAAGTTCTTTACGGTTACAGACAGCTTTTCCTCCGGACGTACAGAAGCTTTTGAAAGGACTATATCGCCGGGCTGTGCTTTGCTGGATACAACCAGGAACTCGGCTTTTCCAAAGAAAGTATCTGCATACTCGGTTCTGCCATCGGAAAATACTCTTACTTCATATTTGCCGAATTTACTTGGAGCATTGAATTTAAAGGACAAAACAATACTCAGTATTTTTTTATTCATATAATTCTCCTCCCTTTACAGTTAAGTATAGACATAAATATTCTAGCATCTAGGAATTGGGAATACTTCCAAAAAATTGATGACGGCTTTCAAAAAGTTGCAAAAAAAAAATGCCCTGGATTATCTAGGGCTCCTGTCTATACTCAGTTGGAGACATTCCTGTTTTTTTCCTGAAGGTGGATGTGAAATGGCTGTGGCTTGAAAATCCACACAGCATACTTATTTCAGTAATTGAATAATTGTTTATTTTCAACATTTTTTTGCCTTTTCAATTTTTAAATCCAAAAGATATTCATAAGGAGTTTTGTTTGTCTCGGCTTTAAAGCTCCTTATGAATCTATACTTATCTATTTTTATAAGCTCAGACAACTCGGTGCAGGAAACGCCGGCAGTATAATTTTCATTCATGTAATCAATTACTTTTTTTATGTTTTCTGTATTACCTTTGTGGGTATTGTGTGGTTTGGATGAGAGGTTATGCTTGATTTGCCTGATAAGGCTCCCGGTTATCAGGAGAGTAAGGTTATCTACCATATATTTATAACCCGTCTGTTTGTACTTAAGCTCTTCCAATAAAAGACGGACTAACATATTTATATCATGGTTTACAGCGAAGGAGTCATTTGAGAAAACGATGCCAGAGGAACCATAGATTTCTGAAGCTACACTTTGAACAAGACTTTTATCAATATGTACCGAGCAAAGGCTAAAGCCTTTTATGTCTTCAGCTATGCCATGTTCTTGCATAGGGTTGAGGGAAAACAATACATTTTCCTTTCTGTCGCATAACTTATTATCTGTGAAAGATGAAGGTATTCTGCAATATGTTAGAAGATTTTTTGGAAGATTCTTCTTATAATTATATGCATATGGATTTTCATTAATTCTTTGTGGAGTAAAGGATGTGAAATAATGTATAAAAAAGAAGAACAATGGCACGCATGGTTTTATTGGTAATGACTTTTTCTATCGTTTTATCGCCATTTTCCATAGTACACGCAGGCGCACCGACATTAAAAACTCCCACCTTAGAAATACCGGTCATTAATCCACCAAGTACTTTAACTCCATCAATAAATGAACCCACTATTCCTCGCATGATGAGAAAAGAGGCCCCTGCAAGGGCTAAGGGAGTTAGCTATAAGCTAAAAGCAGGAGTAGAAAAATTACCTTCGGATATTGACTACAATCTGGAGCAAATCGAACTGGATGAATTTGCAGCCTTTGATTCAGATGCAAAAATCCCGGGAGAGCAGGCCCTTGACCCGAATAAAGTAAAGGGTATCAAGTATAATCCCGGCTCAAAATTTATGGTTATGCCAAAGAATGCAGCAGCAGCTTTCACTCCAAAGGCAAATAAAATATATATAGATGAAAATGAAGGAACAGCCTATAGAGTATTAGGGGTCGGGAAAACCGATTCAGAGGGAAATAGCCAATATGCAGTTGAAACTCCTGCCTTAACGAATATTTTTGAATTCTATACCATACCGAAACAAGATATAAAGCTGACTACGGGAAACATAGCCTATATGGCTCCCGGTGTAGTGCTGGCACCGGGCAGCGGAATGCGCAGAAATTATGTGGCAGCCGCAGGGGATAACGGTTATATCTCAGGCTATAAACGTGAGGGAAATAGGCATATATTAAACCTTACAGCAAGTAAAATAATATTCCAATATCCTTCTAAGGAAGAAGAAGAAAAAACGAAAGAAGAAAGAGAAAAAGCTGAAAAAGAGAAATTTAAAGGTGACTGGTGGGAAAAGGAACAAAATTCTGATTTAAGAGGCTTTGAGGAAGAAGATGAATTAAAGGTAGCAATAGCAATAAAAGAGGGCACAATAGTTATAGAAGATCCAACCTTCCATGCTGATTTTGACCTTAATTGGCTGACCACTCAGGTCAAGGCTGATTTTTATTTTGAATCCAAGACACAAGCAGATGTTACCTTTGTAGGAGACTTAAGCATTAATAAAAGCATGGAAGCCTGTATATTCGGATATGACATAGATTTAGGAACAGTATTGGGCAAGGAAAAGAGCAACAAAGCCTTCGTAGGAATATTTTTAGTCATTGGCGCAAACGGAAAGGTCCATGTGGAAGTAAGAACAATTACAACAGGTGACGCAAGAGCAGGCTATGCCTTCAAGGCTTTGGGTTATGGCTTGATACCCTACTCGTTAGGTCCTTATGTCACCTATAGACCCACCAGCTTTGATGCGACTTTTGCTGCTGACGGTGAGCTGCATGCGACCTTGGCCTGCGTACCTCAGGTGGGTGTTATTATCTGGGGAACTGAGATTGGTGCTTTGCAAATCTGGCTGGGCTTTAAGGCCGATGCTGAATTCAGTGCAAGTGGAGGAGGCGGATCAGGGGGCGATGCCTCGATAAGCTCCAAAGGCTCCCTCGATCTTAATGCCTTTGCAGAAATGGTGGGCTATCTGTTTGGCAAAAGGTACTCCATCTTTTATCTGGACTTTCCGATTTATCATGGTGAGTGGGACGTTGGTGCAGAAATCACCGGCGGAGGAGGAGACATGATCCGGAAAGCAGCTCCCAGTTTCTTCGTAAAAGTGGATGCCAGCACCAATATTATAGAAGGTAAAATAGTTTTTGATAAAGATGCGAAACCCTTTGCCAACAGGGTCTATGCCATAGAAGTATGGAACTCGGGAAAACTGAAAACCACCCTCCCCGGGGTTACAGACGGAGAAGGAAAATTCCAATCCAATCCTATGGCATATAATCTTATACCAACTGACAAGGTCGTTGTTTATATAGTGCAAAGTGAAATATTTGAAATAGATAACCAGAAGTATAAAGTAGAAGGCAGGAGCAAAGAGATAGCAGCTACTGTCCCATTTACCAGCTTGGACTTCAATGTGGACACCTTCAATGATGTAATTACAGGCACCGTATCGGGCAAATATACCGGACCCGTTGACATCAAAGTAGTAAACATGGATTTTAGTGAAAAAAAATATGCAGCTAATGCAGTAAATGGGATATTCTCTTTACCGGTGCCTATAAACGAAAACACCTATAATGTATGGGGCGAGATAAACTTTGAAGGTTCAAAATTTCCCGGCAATCAGGGTGTATGCAGGACCCTGAATCTGGATGCACTGGAAATAAATTTCTATAATGAGTTTGAGCCGGAAGTAATTAATGCAAACACAATAAAAATAGAAAGAGTATGAAGGCTTAAGAAAAGAAGAGAGATACAACCCCTTTGTATTCCATTACGAAAAAACCGTACAAAGCATTGATGAATTTGCACGCCAACCGGTGCAAGAGGAAGTAACCATAGTGACAGAGGATAAAAAGGATGCAATAGTGAATCCGGCAGATAATATGAACATATGGAATGCTACTTGGATAACTCAGATAGGCAATATGGAACTGACTCAGACAGGCAACACCGTAAGCGGGAAAATTACACAGGGTACTACTGCTTATACAGTCGAAGGTATAATCTCAAACGGTGTATTCAAGGGAAGTTATATTGTTCCTGCAAAATCCTTGTTTGGTGAAATTGTGTCCTTCGGGATGGTGATTTCTGTGGACGGCAAGAGCATAAGCTTTAGAAATATTGATGCGGGTGCCATGCTGAAAGGCCTGAATGGTACAAAGGCCATAAAACAATAGAAGCATTAAAATTGGTTAAAGAGGATACCCTGATGGGCATCCTCTTTAATATGTTACTTCTTTAACTCCTGTTTCCCGGTAACTTTGACAGGACTTTTGCTTTCGTCAGTCTTGAAGGTGTTCTTAGCTTCGTCAGTAGTGAAATATATATTACCGTCAACTGTAGCACCATATAGTGTGAAGTTAGGAACATTTACATATATGTCTCCTTTAAAAGTTCCATACCAAAGTCCGGCATTCGGACTGTTTATAGTCAGCTTTGGAGCTGTCAGATTAAACCTGCCTGTCACATTACGTTTTTCATCCTGAGTGTAGAGAGCTATCTTACGTTGAATGATATCCTTGCCGGCATCGTCCTTCTTGCCATTCTTGAATTCACCGTCAAGCACCAGGTCCTTTGTAAAGGTCAAATCTTTTACTGTGGCAATAATCCATGTGCCGGTGCTGCTGATAGCCTTTTCAAAAGCGGCTTCATCATTTACTATTGAAGCGGTTGTAACCACATCCGGTGTTGTCTCCGGTGGTGTTGTCTGTGTTGGTGTCGGTGTAGTAGGCGCCGGCGTTGGTGTTGGTGTTGGTGTTGCAGGCGGAGCAGGCTGTGTACATCCTACTAATGCAATTATCAACACAAATGTTAATATTAAGACTTTTCCTTTCATTAAAAATCCTCCTTGTAGTGTTTAATGGTAATCTAGAATATTCTTCAAATACATTATTACCTAAAATATAAAAATTAATGTATTATCCGATGGTTATGATAAAAAATGTTGTTTTTTTTATGCTCTATAGCTTTTTTGTCGGTTTAATTTTTACTTATTTATTATTGACTTTTATTTATCATATGGTAGAATTAAGCTGTAATGGTTATAACAATATAACAAGTTATGTGGAGGATAGATTGATGTACTATTTAGGCATTGATGGTGGCGGAACGAAGACGGATTTTACATTAATTGATGATAAAGGCACGGTTTTAGCAAGGCATACCAGAGGCTCACTATATTATTTAATGATTGGTATCGATAATGTTGTATTGACACTAAAAGAGGGTATCTGTGAAATTATGAAACTTGCAAAGCTTGAGTACGAAGCTGTTGAAGCCGTTCATATTGGTGTTCCGTGTTATGGCGAAATCAATGCAGATGTAGTTTTACTAGAAAAGGCTATTTTTGAAGGGCTTAATATGAAAAACTTAACATTAGGTAATGATGTTGAAGTTGGTTGGGCAGGCTCTTTGGGGTGTCAGCCAGGTATAAATATTGTTGCCGGTACCGGCTCCATCGCTTATGGTGTGGATGAGAGCAACCGCGCTGAACGATCAGGTGGTTGGGGGCATGAATTTGGGGGAGATGAAGGCTCCGCTTATTGGATCGGCTGCCAGCTGATTCAGGCATTCAGCAAACAATCCGATGGCAGGCTCCCCAGAACGGAACTGTATGACTATTTGCGAAAGGTATTAAGACTGAATGAAGATTTTGATATTTTAGATATTACTATTAACAAATTAAAAATGGAAAGAACAGAAATTGCGAAATTTTCAAAGTATGCTTGTGAACTGGCACTTAGAGGCGATCCGGCAGCATTGAAAATATTCGATGGAGCAGCAATTGAACTGACATCCATGATAGAAGCGGTTATTAGAAAACTAGATTTCAAAGAGAAACCGATTAAGATATCCTACTCAGGTGGCGTATTCAAATCTGGCTATCTGGTGCTCGAACCAATGTTAAAGTACTTAAAACCTTTAAACATCGAGCTACTTAACCCGGCCTTTGATCCGGCTTTAGGGGCATGCTTACTTGCATACCGTCATATTAATGAGGCAGTGAGCCCAGAATTGCTTGAAACGATGAAACAAAAACAGATTGAAAGAAAGGCGCAATAATGATGAAGCATCCTATTCAGAAAATACTGGAAAAGCCATTATAAAGGAAATGAAAATGAGAAAAAGCTAGCCAGAAAATACAGCTATTCCGACCGGATTCGCTATTACATGAGTCATGAATCGGTAGAATCAAGTATAAAGGTACTGGAAGGTAATATCAATCGAGGGAACATATCGTTAACGCTTTTGAGCCAGTTTATGCCGGAGCAATATAAAAAGGTTCGTGCCAATGTATTAAAACCATTATTCGAGGATCTTGTAATAGATAAAATTACTGAATATATCAATGATTATATTTATGCTATTCAAGATAAAGCATATTGAAACAATTGATGTACCAGCAGCTAGCCTTTTAGAGATAAGCATATAAAAGAAAAAGTAGGAGAGTGAATACAATGAAAAGAATTCCAGTAGTTCTTGATGTAGATACCGGAACGGATGATGCAATTGCTATTATTTGCTCTTTATTGAGCGACAAGTTGGACGTCAGGGCATTTACAACTGTCGCAGGGAATGTGCCGGTTGATTGTACGAGTAAAAATACTTTGGATTTAGTCGATTCTTTAGGGAGCACCATAAAAGTTGCTATCGGTGCAGACAAACCACTGTCCAGACCTCTTCATACAGCTAAAAGCCATGGTTCTTCAGGATTAGGTGATGTTGTACTGCCGGAAGCGGCAAGAGGTTTTTATTATAAGAATGCAGTTGATACGATTTATGAGGAAGCGCTGGCGGCAAATGGAGAGCTTCATCTGGTTGCTGTCGGTCCCCTGACAAATGTTGCCGCTGCCTTAATGAAATATCCGGATTTAAAAGATAAGGTTAAACACATAACAATAATGGGTGGTGCTCTTGCTGGAGGGAATATGACTATGACAGCAGAATTCAACACTTATGTTGATCCTGAAGCTGCTAAAATTGTTTTTGAGTCAGGGATTCCATTAACAATGGTTGGTTTGGATGTGACATTGAAAACAGTACTTCCCCTAGATGTATTCGAAAAGATTAAATCCTTCGAGAATAAGTATGCACAAACAGCAACAAGAATTTTTGACTTTATTTTAAGAAGGTGCAGCCAATACGGATTTGATGTTGCACATATCCATGATGCATTGGCGCTTGCGTCTGTAGCTGAACCGAACCTCATAGAAACGAAGAAGTATTATATGACTGTTGAAACAAAGGGAGAGTATACGACAGGCATGACGGTAGCTGATTTTAATAGCGTAGCAGAAAGAGAACCCAATGTTAATGCAGCTGTATCTGTGGATTTGAGAGCTTTTTGGGATTGGGTGATTAGAACCCTTAGC
>CAZUGK010000080.1:15705-18258 GCA_964619815.1 uncultured Clostridiaceae bacterium
TTAATTTACCTTATAATGCCAATCGGTAGGTGAAGATTATTATCTTCTTACATATAAAAAATATATAAACGCAGCAATAGAGGAAATGATATAATGAAAAAAAGCCAAAATGATAGGAGGAAGTTTTGATAAATAATGAGTACACTGGATGATAAGTCACCACTGTCTTTGTATTTTCAATTGAAGGAAGTAATAATTGAAAAGATACATAAAAAAGAATTGAAGTTTGGAGAAAAAATACCTACAGAATTAGAGCTATGTACACAGTTCGGTGTGAGTAGGATTACTGTGAGGCAAGCACTGGCTGAACTTGAAAAGGAAGGCTACTTAATCCGTAAACAAGGGAAAGGAACCTTCGTCTCATTTCCCAAAATTGAACAAAATCTGACGAGCTTTTACAGTTTTTCTGAGGAATTTAAGAAAATGGGATTTCAACCATCTGTGGAAGTGTTAGAATTCAATCTTATTATTGCTACACCAGAGATTAGTAAAATATTGGATCTGAATGAGTCGCAATCGAAGGTTTATTATTTTAAGAGATTGCGCTACGCAGATAAAATGCTCATTGCAATTGAAACCACATATATTCCGCAGCATATTTTTCCCAATTTACAAGAAAGTCATATAAAAGAGAAACCGCTTTATGATGTGATGAGAGAAGATTATGGTATTGTTCCTAATTCTGCAGAGGAATCTATTGGTGCGACAATGATAAGCGAAAAAGAATCGTTTTATTTTGGTTTTAAAAAGGGCACACCGGCGATGTCAATAGAGCGGTTAACCTACAGAAACAGCGAATGTGTTGAATATACCTACGGTATTATCAGAGGAGATAAATTCAAATTCAAAGTGAAATTGAGCTAGTTCAGTGGAATTAAATATTGTATTAAGTTTTATTTTTAGTTATAATTGTTATAACAATATAACCTATAGATTTTTCGAAGTAAATATTTAGGACAAAGTCCGATGGAGGGTATTTTATGAGCATAAGCAACAAACAACTAAAATTTGTCTTTATTGGTGCTGGAAGTTCTGTTTTTACATTGAAATTAATCGGTGATTTACTGCTGGAAAAAACAATTAAGAATGCAACGTTAGCACTTGTGGACATAGATGAAGTTGTTCTGAACGAAGTTACAATCGCAGCTGAAAATATGATTCGCATGGCAGGCAGCAAAATAGAGGTTGAAAAGTATACCCGATACGAAGATGCTTTGCATAATGCAGATTTTGTATTTTTCACCTTCGCAGTTGGTGGAATCAACTCCTGGAAAAAAGACATTGAAATTTGTACGAAATACGGTATTAACCAATCGGTTGGGGATACTATCGGACCGGGAGGGATTATCAGAATACTAAGAACAATTCCTTTGGTTCTTGACATTGCAGCTGAAATGGAAAAGAAATGTCCCGATGCTTGGGTTATAAATTATGCAAATCCTGAAGGAGCTGTCTGTCTTGCTTTGTATAAATATACTGATATCAAAGCCTTTGGACTATGTCATGGTACACCGGATACAGCTAAAGATTTAGCAAAATTATTTGAGGTTGATGCTGAAAAATTAAAATATAGGGCCGCAGGATTGAATCATTTAACGTGGTTCACTGAATTAAGAATTGATGGTAAAGATGTATACGGCGACTTGTTAAAACAAATTGAAAGCAAGGGGTGGGACAAGGAGGAGCCGATTTCAACCTATCTCTATAAAACCTATGGATTATATCCGGCACCGGGAGATAGGCATGTCGGAGAATTTTTCCCATTTTTCATGAAGGATCGCGTTTTGAAGGAACAAGACTACACCTGGAAGAACAATGACTTTGTTGTAGTAGATAGTTGGAGGGAAGAAGCGCGAAGAAAGTTTGAAAGCTTGCTAATAGATAATGAGGAACATGACTACTTTTTAAAGGGATCCGGTGAAACAGCCTTTCATTTTATCCGTGCCTTGTTAGGCGGCGAGGTTGCAAAAGAAATGGTCAATGTCATCAATGATGGTTATATTGACAACATATCAAACGGTGTCATTGTCGAGTTGCCTACATTTGTTGACAGTTTTGGACTTCATCCTGAAAAAATCGGAAGCTTGCCTCAAGGTATTGCAGCCAAGTGTGAAACCTTAGGGAGAGAATATTTATTGGCGGTTGAAGCGGCAGTGACAGGAGACTACCATTTAGCACTCCAGGCTATGATTTTAGATCCTTTGGCAGCAAATTGCGATTACCCGGACCGTCTATTAAATGATTTGATAAATGAGAACAAGGTGTATTTACCCAAGTTTATGAAATAAAATTATTTTCAATATGACCCAGCGGTGCTTCAATGTTAGTAGAAGAGAGGTCATCCAACTCAATTATGTTTGTAAGGCTTTGAAACAGCACATGTTACAAAGCTTCGCAAGGGATACAAAATGAAGGAGGAGAAAATATGAAAAAGCTGTTTGTCGCTGTGTTGACGCTTGCGCTGGTGACGGCGCTGTTTGCGGGCTGCGGCACTGCACAGCCCCCCAAAACGAGTGAGACGCCTTCGGATGCGCAGACGTCGCAAAGCGCCGT
>CAZUGK010000081.1:0-2658 GCA_964619815.1 uncultured Clostridiaceae bacterium
TTCTTTGCCACTTTTCTGATAATTTCCAATATTGCATTCCTATCACTAAATTGTTCCAACCCAAGCACACCGACAGGTACCTTCGCTTCCTTCCAATTTTCAAGCATAGCCATAAATACCTGCTTGGCTGCTGTACCGCTTATTGTCGAATTCTCTGCCGCTTCAAGCATTTTACCTTTGTCTGTCTTCCAATGCCCAGTCCTTGAACGTTTCCTCATCAATTACAGCCACTCCAAGCTCATTTGCCTTTAAAAGCTTAGAGCCTGCATCTTCTCCCGCCAGTACATAATCCGTCTTCTTGCTTACACTGCCGGATACCTTACCGCCAAAGCTCTCTATTATTTCCTTGGCCTGGTCTCTCGTGTAGTTTTCCAGGGCACCGGTGAGAACGAAGGTCTTTCCGCTGAAGTGCTCATTTGCCTTGATTTCCTTTTTTGTACCCTTTGTATTCACACCATACTCCTGAAGCTTCCTTATGAGAATAAGATTCTGCTCCTGCCTGAAAAAGGTTATAATGCTCTCAGCCATTTTTTCTCCGATTTCCGGTATACAGATAAGCTTATCATAGTCCGCTGCAAACATGGCATCAATACTTTCGAACTCATTGGCAAGAACCTGTGATGCCCTTTGCCCTATCATTCTTATTCCCAGGGCAAAAATAAGCCTGTTCAGCGTATTGGCTTTGGAGGCTTCAATAGCATCCAAAAGGTTCTGCACTGATTTTTCTCCCATTCTGTCAAGCTCCACAAGCTCTTCCTTGTGATTCTTCAAGAGATATATATCAGAAGCATCCTTTATGAAGCCTTCATCCATAAGCAAAGTCATGATCTGAGGCCCAAGCCCCTCTATATTCATTGCATCCCTTGATACGAAATGGAACAAAGCTCTCTTAAGCTGTGCAGGGCATGAAATATTTGTACATTTAGTCACAGCCTCTCCCTGTTCCCTTATGGTTTCCGACTGGCAGACAGGACACCTTCCGGGCATTTCAAAGGGCCGCTCTTCTCCTGTCCTATCCTCCTTAACAACCTCAACAACTTCGGGAATTACATCCCCAGCCTTTTTTATAATTACAGTGTCGCCAATTCTTATATCCTTTTCCTTTATATAGTCCTCATTATGCAAGGTGGCTCTGCTGATAACAGATCCCGCAAGCCTTACAGGAGTGAGCTCCGCAGTAGGAGTAAGCGCTCCTGTTCTTCCTACCTGGACTATTATATCCTTAACCTTGGTTTTCTTGGTTTCAGGGGGGAATTTATATGCTGCCGCCCACCTTGGGGTTTTTGTCGTATATCCAAGGCTCTCCCTCTGCTTTAAGTTATTTACCTTTATTACCAGGCCGTCAATCTCAAAAGGCAGTTCCCCTCTTTTGTCAGCCCAATAGCTGATTTTTTCTATTATTTCTTCGCTGCTCCTGTGCACGCTTATGAAGGGACTTACCTTGAAGCCTAGCTTCTTCAGATATTCAAAGGTTTCCACATGTGTATCAAATAACTTGTCCTCTATGCTCTCAAGATTAAATACGAATATATCCAGCGGCCTTGCTGCAGTTACTTTGGTATCCAGCTGCCTCAATGAACCGGCAGCAGCATTCCTCGGGTTTGCAAACAAAGGCTCCTCCTGCTCCTCACGCTTTGCATTGAGCTCTTCAAAAGCTTTCTTGGGCAGGTAGACTTCTCCCCTGACTTCCAGGTCAACTTCCTCGCTTAGCATAAGTGGAATCGATTTCACCGTCCTAAGATTGGCGGTTATGTCTTCACCTTTTATGCCGTCACCTCTTGTAGCTCCTTGAACAAAACGTCCATCCTCATAGTTCAGAACTACCGTAAGTCCGTCTATCTTTAGTTCAAGTACATATTCCACGTCATCGCCGACAGCTTTTCTTACCCTTAAATCAAAATCCCTTATGTCGTTTTCATTAAATACATTGCCAAGACTCAGCTTTGGAGTTCTGTGCACCACCTCGTTAAACCCCTGAAGCACTTCTCCTCCAACCCTCTGTGTTGGTGAGTCAGGCCGCTTCAGAGCCGGATATGCCTTTTCCATTTCCATAAGCTCTTTCATAAGCATATCAAATTCATAATCGCTGATTTCCGGATTATCCAGCACATAATAGTTGTAGCTGTGCTTATTTATAAGCTTTATCAGCTCATCCATCTTTTTCTCCAGCTTATCTATACTCAATCAGACTCCTCCCTTCTTATACTTTAACTATCAGATCCTTCGGAATCTCCCTTACAAATTGCGAAACTGTATTGTAGGTAGTATTTCCAAACAATGTGCGCTCAAATGCAGCTGTCAGATAAAGCCTCTGCTCCGCACGGGTTATCCCTACATACATCAGCCGTCTTTCCTCTTCCATCTGCTTTTCCTCGAAGTATGACCGCTGACTCGGAAATACTCCTTCTTCCATCCCTGATATAAATACAAAGGGGTATTCAAGTCCCTTTGCACTGTGCAAAGTCATCATTATCAAAGCGGATTTTCCGTCTTCCACAGTATCTATATCGGCCATAAGAGCCATTTGCTCAAGGAAGTCAGGCAATGTGGCATTTTCATTCTTTGCTTCAAACTCAAGGGTTGCAGATAAAAGCTCCTTGATATTTTCCGCTCTGGTCTGGGATTCTTCGTCTCCATCCTTTTCAAGCTCATCCAGAT
>CAZUGK010000081.1:2668-18055 GCA_964619815.1 uncultured Clostridiaceae bacterium
TGTGCGTTCCAGCACTTCTTTCACAAGCCTGGATACTCTCTCAGTTTCCGCTATTCCCATGAGATCGCTCATAATTTTTACGAATTCCTTGATTCCCTTCCTGGCTTTTGTACCTACCCCGGCAATGCTGTCAACCTCCAGAAGAGCACCGAACAGTGAATCACCCGTAATTCTGGCGTATTCGGTTATGGCATCCAGGGTTGTGTTTCCAATGCCTCTCTTGGGAATATTTATTATCCTTTTCAAGCTCAGATCCTCATCCGGATTTTGTATGACTCTCAGGTATGCGATTATGTCCTTTACTTCCTTCCTGTCATAGAACTTGAAGCCTCCGACAATCCTGTAGGGTATCCCGTGAGACATGCAGGCTTCCTCAAGTACACGAGACTGTGCATTAGTGCGGTATAATATCGCAAAATCCCCTAGTTCCCTGTTTTCCTGAGCCACCAATCTTTCAACCTCATCCATGATGAAATTTGCCTCTCCCCATTCATCCATGGCATTGTGAAACACTATGGAGCGGCCTTCACCGTTTTCTGTCCACAGCTTCTTGTTCTTTCTTGCAAAATTATTCCTTATAACTGAATTTGCTGCATCCAATATTACCTGTGTCGAACGGTAGTTCTGCTCCAGCTTTACAACCTTGGCCCCTGGGAAGTCCTTCTCAAAGTTAAGGATATTCCCAATATCCGCTCCGCGCCATGAATAGATCGACTGGTCGTCGTCTCCTACGACACATAGGTTCTTATGTTGCTTTGCCAGAAGCCTGATAAGCGTATATTGGCTGAAGTTGGTATCCTGGTACTCGTCCACCATTATATATTTGAACTTATTCTGGTAGTACTGCAGTATATCAGGATTCAACTCAAAGAGCTCCACAGTCCTATATAATATATCGTCAAAATCCATTGCGTTATTCTTCTGCAGCTTCTTCTGATACAGCTTGTATATATCCGCAAGCTTTCGCTTCCTCATGTCATGCATGTTCCTGTCATGGTATTTATCAGGAGTCAGCAGCATATCCTTTGCATTGGAAATTTCAGCAGATACAGCCCTGAAGGGGAAATTCTTCTCATTGAGGTTCAGCTCCTTCAGACACTCCTTCACAAGAGCCTCCTGATCCTTTGTATCATATATGACAAAGTTTTTCTTATAATCTCTGAGACTTTCTACATTCTTTCTCAATATCCTCGCACAGGCCGAATGAAAGGTAGAAATCCACATATTTTCACTGCAGCCTATAAGGCTCTGCACCCTTTCCTTCATTTCCTTTGCAGCCTTGTTGGTGAAGGTTATCGCAAGTATATTTGAGGGGTATACGCTTTTTTCCTCAATCAAATAAGCGATCCTGTAGGTAAGCACCCTTGTCTTCCCACTGCCGGCCCCTGCAAGTATCAGAACAGGACCTTCAGTCTGAAGCACTGCTTCTCTTTGCTCTTTGTTCAGCTTCTCAATATAATCCATTGGTACCTCCAAAATTCTTTTGCTATGTATATATTATAAAACATCCTTCCCATTATGAGAATAAAAAAAGACAAGTATTTGAAAACTCATCAATTAATACTTGTCCTTCCAAGACTCCCCCATAGAAAAACCTTCTGCTATCATGCATCTTACATAGTAACAGAAGGTTAATAATATGCGAATAACCGTCTAAACGTCGTGCAAGGGAAACCTACTCTTTCTTGAACATTGTGTGCAACTTGTATATCAAATTTATATCTTCATAAAACTGTATATTATTATTCCCTACACCCAATAATTCTCTTATCTTTGATATTCTGTATCTCACCGTATTGCTATGCTGATACAGTTCATTAGCTGTATTTTTCATATCTCCATCGTTTTTAACAAAGCAGATTAATGTCTCAAGAAGATTTACACTATTTTTTTTATCATACTCAACAATAGGCTTAATGAAGCTCTCATATAATTCGATCAGGAAATCCTTGTCTTCAACCTTCATAAGCAGCTTATATATTCCTATGTCTTCATAATTTACAATTTTCTTATCAAGCTTATTACAGATATCACAAGCCATAATGGCATTTTCTATAGCCTTTTTGATATTATGAAGTCCATTATATGGTCCGCTTATTCCCATGCAATAATCCAGCTTAAATATATCGATAATTTCTATAATTTCATTTTTTAGAGTTTCTACAAGGGGGTCTTTGAACTTTTTTGATTGTAAAGAAAAGACAATTATCTTATTATAATATTTTACACAATAGAATGATTGATTGTTATTTATTTTCCTTACTAAATAATCTGCATTAATAACCTTTTCGTCTTCTGACAATTTAATGCAAAATACCATAATATTATTTTTAAAGCCTGAATATAGCGAATAGGCCATTTTTTTAAGTTCATCCGCTTTATAATTGCCCGATAGAATTTGATCTAGAAGCTCTACCACTGCCTGTTGATTGTATTGTCCATACACAGCCCTCATTATATCACTTATCATGCTTGCATAGGCTGTTTGCCTTGTAACTGCTATAATAGGATAGTCATTTTCATTGGCATAGTCTATAACTTCCTGAGGAATATCTTTTATATACCTTATAACAATGCAAATGCCGCTTGAATTAAACTGATTGTATAGCTTTATTGTTTCAAGCATGCTCTCAGGGCTGTCTTTAATTGCATAAAAGCTGGAAATCAGAAAATCTCCGTCCATAAAAAGAAGGTTATTCCTACCTGCAATATCAACATCTAAAGGAAACTCCGGGCACTCTGCTACACTTACTCTATAAATCCTTCGGCTTAATCCCTTGCTTCCGGCAACAACCCTAGCCGTACTGAAGGATGGCAATTTGATTGCATCTTCAACAGTAATAAACATAACCTTATCCCCCTGGTCATACTGAGTATAATATATTATATTATCACAAATGACACTGAGACAAAAGCAAAATTAAGGCAGCCGGGACTACCGGCAACCTTAATTCTGCTTGATCATTTCTATTTAAAGGGGGACAACCAATCTGTATCAAATCCAAAGCTTCTAGGTCCAAATACCTCCAAGCCTCTTTCTGTTGTCCACTCTGTTGGAGCGGGCAATGCATAAATTACAACATTCATGCCCTCATTAAAATGTGGGTTTAATATAGGTTCTCGACTTTCCATATCCATTGCACAGATCAGATCCGGCACAGTTGCATCAAATTTACCGTCTCTCCAGGCAATGATATTTTCATTTTTATACCACATTTTGTATTCATGACCTTTATATTCATCTTCACCCTTTATTATAACCTCTCCGATGGTGAAGCCTTTAACAGTGTCCCATTCATTTTTTACAACCCTGCCGCTAAACAGTTTTACTCCATCACCGGCTTTTATAACTGCATCTGCTACATTGTAGCCTTCTATCTTTGCCGAGTTGAAGGCCTTTCCTATTTTCCATGCATAAGATATAGCTCCTCTGATTACAGAGTTTTTTATAACAGCAGCTGTATTTATATGGTCAACAACAGCTATTGTGTTTTTGCTTACTACAGCCATTGCTCTGACTAAATCTTCAGCCCTGCTGTCATCTACTACATCAGTTATTATGGCAGATTCACCAAAATTATTCACTAATGAAACAGGCTGTATGGGAATATTGTTCAGGTAATATGTGCTGTGCTGCAGCTCCGGCACTGATCTTCCTGCCGGGTCGCCATCTACTATATACTTTCCTGATTCAGCCGCTACTTGAAAGGCTGCAGCTGTATTTCCTCCACCCAGTTCAGTAGATATAACTGCCTTTATTTCCTTTCCTAAGTGTTTTTCCATCTGCCTTAATGCTACTACATGCGGGGACTCCTGCAGCAGAGGGAGCCTTCCATATTTTTTCCTTTCTTCCTCTGTTTCAGGTGATATAGCTCCGCAAGAATAAGGAGTAGCTATCAGATCATCGTCCTTTAATTCATCAAAGTCTGCTAATATAAACTCTTTGCCAGCTTCTACCGCACTGTATACCTTTTGCAACCCGTTTTCCAGGCTGCCTCCTCCTCCGGTTCCTAAAATAGTACAACCATATAATATATCAAATAAATCTTTTTTATTAAGCTTTAACATAATTCTCCTCCTCGTCAAACATCACTTTCAATATATTTGCGCCCAACATTCTAGGCAGTATAACCGGCTTTTTACTTATTGTCCTTACCATGTCCCTCATTTCCATGGTAAATCCCATGCAGTCCATCACAATTACAGAAATATCCTTGCTATTGCCTAAATCCTTGGCTGCTGATTTCAGCAGGTTTATATCCTTATATGGAGAGGCTGCAACAATTGTCGGGTTGAATTCCTTATAATCCCTCATAGTTTCTATAGCCTGTTCAGGCTCTGGAACTATTACGCCGATATTTTTTATATTCAGCCCGGAGATAACAGACTTAACCAGTTTACCAGGTTCTATAAGTATGCCTTTATAACTTATGCCTGTGAAAAAACCGGTGCAAAAAAGCAAAATCTTTTCTACTCCTTCTGCTTCAAATTCACTTATACGCCTTTTTATTTCCTGAAAAACCTTCTCTGAATTCATTATTACTGTTTCACCGGTCCTCAGATTGGAGGTCAGTATTTCCCCTCCATCTACCGGCTTGAATTTATCAACAATATCCTTATAATCGTAGGGATCTAATGCTCCCTTTTCGATCACCTCAAAATTCGGCCCCAGGAGTTTTTCAATTTCTTCTTTTACTCCCTCAGCTCCAGAATGTGCTATCCTCACTATTCCAACCTTTATCCTGTCTATTTCACCCTTTCCAAAGGTTTTCAGACGCTTCATATCACCATATAGGTTGACCATATGTTCATATTCATCTGTATTATAGAAGGAGCACATGCCTTTGCCAAAGTCCTTTGCCACTTCAACACAAAACCTGGCTGTCTGTTCTATATCAGAAAAATGGCTGGCTCCTGTTGCACACCCTGCCGCAGCTGTTTCTGTGGTAATTGCCACACCCACTACAGGAGCTTCTGTAACTACTGCAGGCTGCAGTATACTGTTTAAATGCGATAGCCCGTTTCCATATGGTGTTATATCCTGAGTTGCCAGTGGAAATACAACAGGCATCTTACCTGTCACCCTTTTCATGATTTCAAGCAAGTCATCGCTTACATTTAATATATATCCGTTTTTTACTGTATTCGATATAGCAAAGCCTTTATAATTTATGACCATGTTTCCTTTAGTTGTATCTATAGATAATATGACATCCATATCGGAGTATACGGTATATTGGTTTATGATGCTGTCCGATACCGGTGAGTCCATAAAATATACAGGCAGTTTTTCTATAATAGGAGCATCAGGACATATATGGGTAGACACTATTACATCGCAGTCTAAATAATCGCCCTTAGAATGCATATCAGCAAGCTTTAGGGCAGCAGACAGTGCAGCTAAGGCACCATCTCCGTCTGAAACGAAGCCGGTGATCCCAGGTCTTGCTCCTAAGCCTCCCAAGGTTCCTAATATACCTAAAGTAGGCTTATTTCCGCCTATTGATTTTCCTTTTTTACCGGGTATAAGTACTTTTATAAAATCTGTTTTCCCTTTTTCTCCGACTACAGTATCTATTGAAATTGTGATATCTTCATACTTTTCGAATAGCTTCAGCACATGGTCTCCACATACATTTGGTGAATCCAATATGTCAAAAAGCTCCATAACCTGTTTAAGCAGCATAGCTTTTCACCTCCTATTATTCGTATAAAAAGCACGCTGTGCTGTGATTGCTGCTGCATGATTTCATAACTGGAACTTCCTTGCTGCATCTCTCATTGACCATACTGCACCTTGAATGGAATCTGCACCCCGATGGTGGATTTATAGCGCTGGGTACATTGCCCTCCAATGTAACCAAGGATTCCACACTGCTGTTTTCCAATGTAGGTATGGAATTAAACAGCGCCTTTGTATATGGATGAAGCGGATTTTTGAATACCTCCGAGGAATCGCCATATTCAACTATTTTACCAAGATACATTACGATGATCTTATCAGCCATATAATTTACGACACTTAAATCATGAGATATAAGAATATTCGTCAGCATAAGCCTTTCTCTGAGCTCGTCCAAAAGCTCAAGAATCTGTGACTGAGATATTACGTCAATGGAGGAAGTAGGCTCATCTAAAACTACAAGCTTGGGATTTACTGCAAGAGCCCTGGCTATGGCTATACGCTGTCTCTGTCCTCCGCTGAACTCGTGCGGATATTTAAAACTGCTGTTCTTAGGCAAACCTACTAGTTCTAAAAGCTCTTCTACTCTTTTTAAAATGTTCGTAGTATTCAGTTTCTCGTGTACCTTTATGGGTTCTGAAATTATATCTTTAACAAGCCATCTGGGATTAAGGGACCAATAAGGGTCTTGGAAAACTATCTGAATATCCTTCCTGGTTTTACGCAGCTGACTTTTCTCCAATTCGAATATATTCTTGCCCTCAAACAATACCTGTCCGGAAGTAGGTTCATGCAAATTTAATATGGTATTTACCAATGTTGACTTGCCGCAGCCTGATTCTCCAACTATACCGACAACCTCACCCTTATAGATCTTCAAGTCTACATCATCTACTGCCTTGACAAACAGCTTTTCTGCCTTCTTTTTTTTCACCGGGAAGTATTTTTTCAAAGCTTTTACTTCAAGAATCACACTGTCCCGCTCTTTTTCTTTTTTGTCTGCATTATCGCCTTTAGTTACAGCATCAATGAGGAGCTTCGTATATTCATGTTTTGGCGCCTTAAGAAGCTCACCAACGGGCCCTTGCTCTACGATTTTGCCATTATGCAAAATTCCGATTTCATCGCAAAAGGTGGATACAAGGCTTAGATTATTGGCTATAAAAAGTACTGTAACTCCGAATTTCTTTTGCAACTCCTTCATTAGCTTCAAAATACTTGCCTGTATTGTAACATCAAGATTTCGTGTAGGCTCGTCAGCGATCAGAAATTCAGCGCCGCAGACCAAGGCCATCGCTATTATTATCCTCTGTCTTTGCCCTCCGCTAAGCTGATGCGGATATTTTTCCATAATATCATCGGCATCAGGAAGCTTAACCGTTTGAATCATTTCAACAGCCTTTTTATATGCCTCCTTTTCATGCAGCTTTTGATTTTGCTTTATAATCTGTATCATTTGATATCCCACTGTAAAAACCGGATTCAAGGTTGACATGGGGTCCTGGAATATCATTGCTATACGGTTCCCTCTATATTTTTCCGCCAGCTCTTTGTTTTTCTTCTTAAGAAGGTCTTCCTCGTTAAAAATGATTTCCCCACTTTTTATTATTCCCGGAGGGCACTGCAAAAGTCCCATTATGGTAAGGGCAAGAACAGTCTTACCGGAGCCGCTTTCTCCTACTATGCCGTAGGTCTTACCCTTTTCAATCTTTATGCTGTCTATATCCAGTATTGTTTGCTGCTTTTCAAAGGTTCTACAATCAATCTTAAGATTATTAATTTCAAAATAAGCCCTCAAAACTTTCTCCCCCCTTAGTTCTTCCTAGTTTTAGGATCCATTATTTCTCTGAAGCCATCACCCAAAAGGTTAAATGCAAGTACAGTAATAAATATTGCTAAGCCCGGAAAAATGCTATACCACCATGCATTAAGAAAATAATTCCTGCTTGTGCTTATCATAAGTCCCCATTCCGGTGTCGGCGCTTGGGCTCCCAATCCTAAAAAGCTCAGTGAAGCAATTGTGAGGATAACTCCGCCCATATCCATAGAAGCCTGAACAATAACGGGAGAGATAGTATTTGGCACTACATGACTGAATATTATCTTCCATTTTGATGTTCCGATGGCTTCCGCCGCCTGTATAAATTTTCTTTCCTTAAGTGAAACGGCCTGACCTCTTACAAGTCTTGTGTACCAAGGCCACCATGACAAAGCTATGGCAACTATGGCATTGTTCAAGTTCGGTCCTACTATTGATACTATGGCTATTGCCAAAAGCAAAGGAGGGAAACTCAGGAATATATCCGTGATTCTCATAATGACTTCATCAACCCATCCACCTATGGACCCTGCTATGGCGCCCATAGGTACTCCAATGACAAGAGCAAGTCCCACCGCAAGAATTGCGGTAGCCAATGATATTCTTGTCCCATATATTACCCTGCTGAATATATCCCTGCCAAGTTCATCTGTTCCAAACAGGAATTGCCCGGAAGGGGATAGCAGCTTATTGGCAGCATTGGCCTCATCGCTAATATGGCTAGGATATGGCACAATAAAAGGCGCCAGGATTGCCAGTAATATAATAGCTACTATTATATAAAAGGCTGCCAAAGTTAGATTGTTTTTCTTCAGCAGGTAAAAAGACAATCCCATTTCCTTTATTCTAGGTTTGATTATTTTTAAAAGGTTGTTTGATTTAAAAGACATGAGGCACCTCCTAAAGCCTTACTCTGGGGTCTAAGGCTATTATTATATCTGCCGCCAGATTAAGTATTACATAGCATACCGCCGAGAATATTGTAACTCCGATAATGGCAGGATAGTCCAGTGTAGTCACCGCTGTAGTAACATAGCTGCCAAGTCCGGGCCAGCTGAATATTGTCTCAACCAGAAATGTATTTACCAAGGTGTAGCCAAGAGACAAAGTAAGTACTATGGCAGTAGGACCAAGAGTATTTTTCAGCGCATAAACCCAAAGTACCTTGCTGTCCTTTAAACCATAGGATTTCGCTGCTGTTATATAATCTTCATTCAAAACCTCTAAAAGTGCAGATCTTGTCATTCTGGCCACAAGACCTATAGGATAAAGAGCTATTGTAAAGCATGGAAGAATATAGTGCCACAGCGCATCGAAAAATATTGTCCAATTTGATGTCAAAATGCTGTCTAAAAGCAGCATCCCGGTAACTCTCGGGATCTCATACATTATTTTTATATCTGTGCTGAGCTGTCCTCCAAGAGGCAATATTCCTATCTGATTATAAAAAATCAGTTGTAAAAATAAAGCCACCCAGAATGTCGGCAAAGAAACCGAACCTATAGAAAAAAGTCTGCTTATATGATCTAGAAGCTTGTCCTTCATTTTTGCAGAATATATACCTAAAGGGATACCAATAATCGTTGCAAAAATAAATGCTATAATAACCAATTCCAAAGTAGCAGGAATGAAAGTCTTTAATTCTTTTGTAATGGGTTGGTGAGTACGGAGGGAATACCCCAAATCGCCCTTAATGCAATTGTTCAGATATTTCCCAAATTGTACAACCATAGGCTTGTCCAATCCCAAATCCTCTTTGGCCTTTTGTATTTGTTCTTCTGTAGCCCTGGGCCCGGCCCATTTTGCGGCCGGATCCGAGGGGATTACTCTTGCTATTGTAAAGGTAATCGTAATAACACCTAGCAATACTACGATCCCTAATGCTAATCTTTTAAAAATGTAGGATAACATAGTAACCTCCAAAGCTTTAGCTCTAAATTTTATTCATAGTATGAATCGTAAAAGAATACTACACCTTCATATGCAGGATTAGGTTTAAAGCCTTTAAAGTGACTGTCTGTAGCCCATACTGATTTATCGTCAAAAGCATGTATAAAATATGACTTGTCCAATATGTCTTTTTGAACTTCAATAATTTTCTTTTCAGCCTCAGCCCTATTGGTTGCACTGAGTTTATCTGCATCTTCGATTAAAGAATCGAGGTTTTTATCCTTTACATAAGACAGGTTGAATAGTATTTTTTCTTCTGAATGTACAAGGCTGAACATCCAGCTCATAGGACTTGCATAATCCGGCCACCAGTTCATAAACAAGATGTCCTGCCTGTCCTTTGGATTTGGATTCTTTGATTTTTCCCACACATTATCCCAGTTCATTTCATGAATCTGCAATTCTACTCCTAACTTCTTCAAGTTAACTTGATAAAGCTGTGCCATATTTCTCAGAGCTTCATTACCGGATGTAAATGTCATTTCAAGCTTCAAGCCTTCAGGATTAACTCCTGACTTTTTCAGAAATTCAGTAGCTTTTTCAAGGTTTGTCTCATACTTCATAAGATTTTCATCATGTCCCCAAAGTCCTCCGGGAACTAAACCAAAGGACTTGTATGCCATACCTTCCTTTACATCATTTATGACTTCGTCATAAGGGAATGCATAACTTAGAGCCCTTCTGAAATCAGCATTATCAAGAGGCTTCTTTTCCGTATTATAAAAACCTATTATATTTTTCCAGCTTGGACCTTCAATAACACTGACCGCATTGTTATCCCTCATCGCTTTTATATCAGTAACTGAAAGACCTGTAGTAATTTGAGCTTCTCCTTTTTCAACCAGCTGTCTTCTTGATGAGCTTTCTGAATTTTTCTTTATGATGACTCTATCATATTGATTGTCCTTCCAGCCCTTCCAGTAATCATCAAATTTTGCCAGTATGACTTCCTCGCCTTTTGTCACCTTTTGAACCTTATAAGGGCCTGAACCGGCTTCGTTGCCTTCATTAAACCAGGCGCTGTCCTTCTCTATGGCATTTGGAGATATAATAAATGCTGCATATCCTGCACTGGCAATCAAGTCTAATGGAGCAGGATATTTCAGAGCAAATTCTACTGTATTTTCATCTACAGCTTTTATTTCATTTACACAGTCCCAAATATATGCCGCTCCCATTTTTAATTTCATTGTTCTTTCAATGGATTTTTTTACTGCATCCGCATTAAGCATGGCTCCATCATGGAATTTTACGCCTTTTCTTATTTTAAAGGTCCATACTGTGCCGTCTTCATTTGCTGTCCATTCTTCTGCCAAAAGAGGTTCAACTTTTTGTGTATTAACATCATATCTTGTCAATGTCTCGTAAATGTTATTAAGCACAATTATTCCGTTAGAATATTCGACACTTGGGTCAAAGTCGATGTAAGGTTCTGTGTTAAAAGCATAATACGCTATTTTGGGCTTTTTCTCCGTATTCTGGGCATTGTTTCCGCCAGAGCAGCCTGTAACGGTCGCTCCAATTATGCATATCAAAAGGATAATGCATATAGCCTTTTTCATTATGATTCCTCCCTATCTTATCTACTTTTTTATTTGTTTTATATATTAACACAAACATCAATGCAGATAACTGTTAATATTACAAAAATCGACACTTCATTTTGTAATATTTATAATTTTAGATATATTCCGAAAACTATCAAGCATAGCTTTTTTAATGCTTCCGACACGTTTTTTATTTCTGGCTAACCTTATTTAAAATATGTGGTTATTTATGCAAAACTCGTTATTTGACTGTAGTGGTAGAGCTGGTTTATTCGGCACTGGGTAGCTCCCCGGAAAATGGCATAAAGAAAGACGGTCATCATATAGACAACCGCCTCTAAAAAACACAGATTCATATTTCAGTATTATTCTTTAGAGTATGAATATATTAGTTACCTAAGTTTTGTACAAACAAATTCATAATAATTGGTTAAACCAGGAAACACAATTGGGCATAATCAGGCTCTGATAACGCCTCAAGCAGCAGTTTCGCTAGCTTCGTTAGCGGCTCAATTACTACAATGATACCTTGTGCTGTCCTTTTTACAAACCCTTTAACACGGGAACACTTTTTAACAAGAGCTTTTACACCAGAATCAAATAGTTCTGAGTCTTTCAACTTGGCATTTTTAAACCATACTATCAGATTATGGGCTATAAACACTAACCATAAAAAGCTGTAAATGCTATAGAATTTGCTAGTTCTGAAGCTTCTAATTCCATAAGTGTTTTTCGCTGCTTTGAAAAATGCTTCTATAGTTTGACGTCCGTTGTAAAAGTGAAAAGCTTCTACTGCCGGCAGCTTAACCTCGTTGATATTAGTATGAAGCAAGGTATAAGTGAGTTCACCTTTGCTTCCCAGTACTTGAACCAGTATAGTTCTTAGTCCGTTACTTGATTTAGGAAGCTCATAAACCCATGCTGCTTCATCAGCTTGCTCATAAGCGTCCATTGGTATTTCTTTAGCAATGCTTGCAGCTTTTCTGGAAGAGTAGCCTTTTACAATAAAGCGTAATCCTTTTAGGGACATGAGTTTCTCAATATTATCTATGGCACCATAACCGCTGTCAGCACGAAGGATTACTTTACCGGCATAAAGATGCTCTGCAAGCTTTGAAGTAATAGAAGACAATAAGTCTTCCATACGATCCTGGCAGTGTACGTTACCTGGGTCAAGGTAGAATTCCAATACTTCAGAGTGCCTGCCAACAAAAGCAGCAGAAACTTGATAACCAGTTTTGCCTCTTTTATGAGGAAAGTATCCCTTGCTGGCAAACTTGTAAGTCTTTGAACTGGCTACTAAGCCCGACTGATCAATGTCTACAACAATATCATCCGGTGAAGACAATGTGTTGCTATGATTCATAAATAACTGATGATGAATATTTTGAAGCTGATCCACACTGTCTTTGTCCATACGATTCAGTACAGTATTTATTTGGGATTGATCTGGAAAATGCTCCATCCCAAGCATATTGGCAGCAAGTATTTCTGGTCCTAATACTTCATTAATATCTTTTGTAGACTCACAACCCATGATGACGGAAGCTAAAATTGTAGCTAATTTCTGGGAAACAGTGTAATTTACTTCCTTCATCTTTAGCTTAAAAGCTAGGAACGGCGCGAAAAAATCAATATCCAATGCAAATTGTAATACGGAAGCCAGCCAAGTGGAAGTAGTCTCCACCTTGAAATCACTCTTTGAAATTGTTATCCTATTCATGGGTAATACAGCCTTTCAATTAGTGTGTTTGGTTGACTTACTACTTTGACAGGCATCGGTATTACCCTTTATGTATTTATTGGATGGTTTCCCATGGTAATTATGTGAAATCACTTGATGTCTGTTTGTACAGAACTTAGGTAGCTACTATTCAATTTTCTCTTTTAGACGACGTAAAAGATATTTTTCTCGAATTTTCTTTATAGCTTTTAAATCAGTTGTGCTTAAATCTTCAAGAACAATACTATCAACATAATCGAAAATTTCTTCTATAGGGCTATTGTTTCGCATCATCCTATCTTCCATATTTATATTGTTATAAGGTATACAAAGTGACTTAAATTCACTTGGAACAAGTTCGCCTACTCCTCCTCCATAAAAACGGCCTCTATATTCACATAATGTCATAGTAAGGGAATTATAAAAGCAAAATGCCACAGAGTACCTATTATATTGTTCTGCAAGTCTAATGTTATAAGAGATATCTGTAGTATAAACCCTAGCATTATTAATGACCAATCGCGGAATTTTATTATATCTCTTAAAAAACATTAGGTCTCCGTTTGCAATTACAGGAACATCAAACCAACGTTTACGCTTTCCGCATTTATAGCGTGCATCTAATTTCAATTTTTCTCCTTGCGAAATATATTCTTTTAATTCAAGAGAAAACTCCGTAGTATCTATTCCGCTCAAATTAAGCATCCATACTGTTTCATCAGATTCACTTAAATTTTTAAAGTCGCCCTCAGAGAACAACAATATATTGGATACGTTTACACTTTTTTGTATAATTGGCAATAAAAACTTTTTGCAACTAAATTTTTGACTATCGCCTTTATTCAAAATAAAGAAGCTATTTGCGCCTGTAACTATTCCAGGAGATATATATCCTAAATCTGAAATTTTAGTGAACTTATGTGACAAACCACTCAGCAATTCAATTTCATCATCATTTAGGATTGAGTTTGACCATTTATTTAAGGGCCTATTTCTCCGAATTTCACTATATTCAAGTGGCTTAAAATCATTTACACTTTTTACAGTAGTATATTTAACTATTGGCTCGGTATTACGTTCATTTGACATATAAACAAGACAAACGTCTTGTTCTATGTCTGGAAAAACACTTTCTTTGAAAGTTGTAATTTCAATTAAATTAAAATAACTTTCAAGAAAATTTCTTAACTTCTCAGCATAGTGAACCTGAAGAAATTCAAATGGAAGGACAAAAAAAATTGCTCCATTTTCCCGATTTAAAAGCTTCAGAGCTCCTAAAACAAACGATACCCACAAATTTTGAAAAACTGAGTTTGGAAGATCCCAGTATTCTGTTAGTCTCCATGAAAGTTCTCTTTCTTCATCAGCAAGCAGCTTTTTACTTATGTAGGGGGGGTTTCCAATAATAAGGTCATATTTTTTATTAGATTCAATTGAAAATTTTACAAAATCAGTACATAATAAATCCACATTCCCATACTGATTTTTAACAAGTTCATTTACTTTTACAGCATCTATCTCTATAGCATCAATATGCCCTTCATATCCAGAAAGACAATCTATAAATCTGCCATCTCCGGCAGACGGTTCAAGTGTATACTGAGAACGGATTTTTTGCATAGCATATTCCGACATATATTTTACTAAAGGCTCTGGAGTATAAAATGAGCCTGTTTGTTTATCATTCATTCCTATTCCCCTTTACCAAGTAAATATTCAAGTAAATCATCTATAGCTTTATCTATTTCTATATATTCATCAAGAGAAATGGTTTCTTTAATCTCGCGTAACCTTTTCTTATATTTAATTAATTCCATAGTTTTCCAAACTTTGTCTGTAGGTCTTAATTCAAATTTGAAAACATTATACATATATTTCCCAACATCTGAATAATGCTCAATCAATCCGTTTGAATTTCTTCCTAAATGAGAATCGTATTCTTCCGTGGTTGGATCAACAAAACCACACTGGCCATTATGACAAAGATTCTTATCCTGAGTAGGCCACTTTTTACTTTTCTTTCTATTGCATGTAAAACACGAAAAAACAAGGTTAGTATAATCTGTTTCCCTTGTAGCATCAGTTGTGATAGGAACAAAATGATCTATTTCAAATCCTCTTCTGGAAACATTAATGTGCTTCCCGCAATAACCACATATATTTTTAAAGTCTTCCGCCAAAGGCTCTCTGTATTTTTTATAGTCATTTTCTGGATCTACAGTACCTCTCCTGGTTATCCTCACATCCCCATGAATTCTCATATGTGCCCCCTATGCTATTTCTTTTTAATATCTATATAATGGTCAAGCTTTTCTATTAGAGCATCAATTTTTTTATCAACATCTGGTTTTAGCAATTCAGTTGCTATATCATCTACTTCACCATAAGCCCTTAACAGTTTATATAAATGCAGGAATTGCTCTTCTTCAAGCGCTGAAATTTGGCCGTTATTTTTTTTAACTAATAAATTTTCATATTCATTAAGATGATTTTTTAACCTGTTTCTGAAAACTTCGGCAGATTGTTTAATAATTTCTGTAAAGGGACTAATATCATCTTCAGACATAACATTTCTATCAAATATAAGGTTTTTCACTACCAAATTATCTCCTTCCGAATCCTCTGGATAATTTGTTAAGATAATACATGGCAAATCTGGTAGCTG
>CAZUGK010000082.1:0-15148 GCA_964619815.1 uncultured Clostridiaceae bacterium
ACAGGCTTATAAGCCTCAAGGATTATATTGAGAATAATATAAAGGTTGAAGCAGGATATACTCCATTTATACTTACATTTGACGACGGTGCAAAAAATAACTTCAACTTTATAGAAGAAAATGGGGAGAAAAAGCTTGACCCTAACTGCGCAGTAGGGATAATCGAGGAATTTAAAAAAAAGCATCCTGATTTCGGAAGCGGCGGCAGCTTCTTTGTATATTACCCGATTCCTTTCAGGCAAAAGGAGCTTATAAAGGAAAAATTTGAGTTTCTCATTAATAACGGGTACGATATCGGAAACCATGCCTATACTCATGAAAACCTCGGGAAGCTCAGCGTTGACGATGTTCAGAAAGCATTGGCAAAGAATGTGAAGAGTACGCAGGAGTATCTGCCGGGATATGATGTATACGCCCTTGCACTTCCGCTTGGTATCGGACCCAAGGGAGACAACTACAAATATGCAGTCCAGGGCGAATTTGAAGGGGTGAAATACAACCATAGAGCGGTGTTGAAGGTAGGAAGCAATCCCGCACCTTCACCGGTAAATGTGAAATTTGATCCAGCAAGGCTCCCAAGGGTAAGAGCAAGTGAAATGAAGACTGACGGAGTAGGACTTTATGACTGGCTCCAGTATTTTGAAAAGAAACCTGAAAAACGCTATATAAGCGATGGAAATCCGGACACTGTGGCAATACCGGAAAGTGAAAAGGAAAATGTGGATCAGAGCAAACTTAACGGAAAAGAATTAGTGGTTTATAATTAATAAAGCGAAGGGATCGGTTATACAAACTGATCCCTTTTATACTCTACTATTGGAAGCTCAGCCTCTCAAGAATTAAATTTCCGAATAATATGCCATCAATGATTGTCTCCTTGAAATAGGGGCTTGGTAAGTCACAGTTGCTTTCTGATTTCTGAAGGAAATAAAGCTCTTCGCTTTCACCCGTTATCTCGGCGTATAGCTTTCCATTTTTGTAAAGCTTATCGCCAATACTTAGCTTTATATCCTCAATGCCTATCTGCTCATATGGTTTTTCACCGGAAGCCTTCTTTTTTCTTTTTCTCATCTTATTCACCAATATGCTAATGTTTTATCATTATATAAAATAGTATTTTCGACATTTATATTATCAAAATTAATGTCAATTTGCAAATCAAGTAATAAAAATGCAAGTTTATCAAGTATCGATTGACAAAAAATTACATAATTAGTATAATTTATATTGAAATATATAAAAAATGGAAAATATGATAAAAAATACAAATTACATTTGCTTCTATGTTTTGTCAATAATTATTTGGGGGAATATTTATGAGATTGCTGTCGGCTCTTGGTTACGAAGATATAGAAGAGTACATGAGCTACCTGCCTGAAATAGAGTCAATCGATATTGCAAAGGATAAAAAGGCACTGCTTGATATGATAAATTCTGCTTCCTATGACATAGTACTTGTTTCAAGGGAACTGTCCGGAAGTGAAGAAATGGAGTATTTGATAGAGGTACTTGCTTCAAATGGCTTGAAAGGCCAAAGAATAATATTTATATACGGAGGGTATGACGGTAATTGTGATGATTTCATAAGGTCCTTGATTAACCATGGTATTTACGACTTCTACGTTGGAGTTGAAATAAGCTCCCGGGATATAGAGCGGCTAATATATAGGCCTGCAGGAAAGAATGCAGCCTTCGGATACTATAAAAGCGGCTTTGACAATGAACAGTATTTTAATCAAGGAGTCCGCAATCAGAAGCGAAAGGGCCATTTCTTGAATGCGGCACAATTGGTCAATTCCGGTTTCAGGCCATTAATAAAAAGTAAAGCCTATAAAAGAGCATCCCTGGAAAAACTGATAATTTCAATAATATCAAATCAAGCTACGGGAAAGTCACATACAGCCTGGAACCTTGCCTGTTGCCTTTCAAAGCGCGGATATGCAACCAGTCTTTTTAATATTGACAGGGGTTATTCGGCAAATTTATTTTTCGATATTGATGAGATCTATTATGACCTGCTTGATTTCACCATACAGAATAACAAGCACAAGGAAATACTGGATAACTGCTGTAAAAAAAAGAATGTGAGCATAATCACCGGAAAACTTGGGAATGAGAAGGAAATCAGCTGTGATGATTTTTTAAAGCTGCTATATAGTATCCGCACAAAATCCGATATCACAATCATTGATACGCGGACAGGCCTATCAGCTTTGACAAGAGTATCAATCAAGAACTCGACATATGACTTGCTTATTTTTGACAGCGATATAATGCACTTTCATATGAATATGAGTATGATTGAAGGGCTTAAGGATGATTTTGTGCCTGAAAAGACAATTGCTGTCATTAACAATTCAAATATAAGATCACCCAGCTATAAGTTCATATATAACGAGCTCATTAACACCGGAATTCCTTTTAAAGACATCACTTCCGTCAACAGCTGCGGAATGCTCAGCAGCGAAATGATGCATACGGGCCTGTCGCCATACCAGGCAGCTGAGGATGGAAATAAGGATTTTGCAAATGATATTGATACTCTGTTGGATAAGTTGAGTTCCAGGCCTGTCCGGTACGGCTTTGCCGAACGCATATTTAGAAAGTAGGAGGGCTGGTTTAGTTGGCTTACAGTAAGAAAACCAGGGTTTATACGATAAAGAAGGCAGCTTTTACAGCGATTTGCATGATATGCACAGCTTTTATTGCATATGTTTGCTTTATGCTTTATGACAATATGCTGCCGGAAGAAGCCTTAAATTCTGACAGCAGCAATACACTGCAAAACAAGACGGTATTGATTGCACGGGCAAAGCTTGGTATGAAGCAGGGAGAACTGCCGGATACCAGCAAGGTCGAAATGATAGAGGTACCGGCTGAACTGGTCCCGGAAGGTGCGGTTACAAGCTTCCAAAAGCTTGATAATTTGAGGATGAAGCGGGAAATAGCCGAAAAAGAATTTCTGAATGCTGCTGATTTGATGCCGAAAGAAGCGGTGCTTGAGGATAGCGACAGGCTGATAGAACATAATTTTGCTGAAGGAGCGGTTCCGGCAGCAGTTTCAGAGGGAAGTGCCATAGATATAAAGCTTTTCATAAAGGGCGGGGAGGACTGCGTGGTTATTTCCAGGGCTTTTGTTATATCACGGAATGCAAACCTGCTGGCTTTTTATCTGGATGGAAAGGAACAGGAGCTCATAAAGGAAGCTGCTGCGGAAGGAACGCTCTTCGCCGTGCAGTATATAGACCCGTCACAGAATGCAAGTGAGGTTACTTATATCCCATTATATGACAAGGAAAGGGGTGAATTAAATGCGAGGTGAAAAAGGAAAGCTTCTCTGCATATGGTCCCCGGTGTTGCATGGGGAGGGCTGCTCCACTTTGGCCTGTTCAATAGGCTTCGGTATGCAATATTACACCGGGAAAAGGGTGCTTATAGTCAACAAGAGCAATTCTATCAGCCATATGGAGAAGTATGTGGAAAAGGACATAGAAATAAAGTACTCCATGGACAATCTGAAGATATTCAATACAGGGATAAAGCCTGAACATATACTGACCTATGCCACCCAAGTGAATACAGGCTTGTATATGATAGCCGGATCAAGATTGAACAGGGAAATTACCAGGGAAAAAGTTGATTTTGACAGGCTATTTATAGAAAAATGCCTTGAAAGCTTCGATCTAATAATAGCGGACATGGATACGGGAGTACGGGATGAAAATATAGTTTATCTGGATAGTGCTGAAAAAATCATAGCAGCTTTTACTCCTAATGAAATAATAATTGACGAATTATACCGGCAGCCTGAGCTTCGAAAAGCCCTCGGCTATTTCAAAAATAAAAAAACAGTCGGTATAATAAATAAGCTTTATGACGGGTGGGATACCGGCAGTGTCATAAACAGATACAAAAACCGGTATTCTTTGTCCAATATCTTCGGATTGAACTATGATGGTGATGTTATGAATGCCTCCTGCACTGACAAGGACTTCTACTCTTTTGTTATGAAGGAGATAAAGCGCGATAAGAATATCTATATAAAGCAATTGACTGATATCTGC
Organism: uncultured Clostridiaceae bacterium; assembly: GCA_964619815.1. GTDB lineage: Bacteria > Bacillota > Clostridia > Lutisporales > Lutisporaceae > BRH-c25. The sequence continues at coordinate 4,065 of CAZUGK010000082.1, forward strand.
GAATTTCTGGTTAATGAGCTTTACAATGAAAACAAGGCTGCGGATAGTGTCAGGCATGGGAATATGTTCAGAAGATTTCTTAGAAGCAGCATTTACTGATAGGAAGTGGGATGATGGATTTGACGAATTATCTGATAATCGATTCACTGCATTTGCATATAGAAAAGTATATAAACACCTTTATCAATTCAGACCCCGCCGATGAACAGGAAAGAAAGATAATATCGCTGCTCAGGGATTACAAGGAGAAATCAACCTCAGGCCTTCCGGAAGCAAGAGATATCATAAAATCACATATAAAAAACAGCATTCTCACAGGCTTTGATATATACCTGGAGAATCAGAAGGGTGAACTTGAGGATGCAATCATATTTGAGGGAATCAAAATTGATGAAATAAATGAATTAATTAATAAAGTCATGCCCTTCAATGAACCTCATAACCTCACTGCCAGGGAAAAATTCGAGATAATTTTATTCAAGAATAGCTCAACAGGGAGCAATGGACGTAATGGAGCGTTCAAGAGCCTGCTGTCAAAGTATGCGTGCTGCAGCAAGGCCAGAGAGACTGAAGGCTATGAAAGCCTGAGGTATGAATACAACGAAGATGATATTGAGCGTATTTATGAAAATGAGAATTACCTGCTTTCCTTTACTGACAAAGTAGAGATTGTCACACAGCGGTTATATGAAGAAATATTCGGCCTTATGCACATAGATATGCTGGCATATTCAGATATTAACGAAGTGGGGTTTTCCAATAACGGCAAATATATTTACTGTTGGTGCGGCAAGAAGATATGGCTTAGCTTCCTGCAGATAAGTGAAAACGATGCAAGAGTAATACAGGATAGGGCAATAAGCTTTGAAAAGCACTGTCCCCAGCTGGATGTAAGTCATCCGGAGATATTGTGCCATAGAGGAGACGGGGCCAGGATAACAGTAACTCAGAGACCTTACTTTTCCGCAAGAAACCTATGTATCAGGATTTTCAACCAGAGCAATGCAGGCTTCAAGGACTTGATAACAATAGACAAGCTCAGAACGTTAATAACAGCTCTGGTTAAGGCAGGTGAAAGCATATGCCTTCAAGGAGGCCTCGGAACAGGCAAGACCACTACTCTGAACGTGATGTATGAATTACTGGATGATTCCCTGCATATTGGTACGGCAGAGGATTATTTTGAGCAGCATGTCATGGAGAAGTATCCATTCAAGAGGATTGTAGAGGGACAAGCTATAAATGATAAGAACCTTCTGGATGTGGTTAAGACAATGCTTAGAATGTCAGTTGATGTAGCCAATATAGGAGAAGTCAGGGACGGCAATGCATTGTTCGCATTTATCCAGCTTGTGCAGTCTGTATCAGTGGCTGCATGGTTTACAACGCATATAACAAATCCCGAAACGACAGTGCCTCGCCTTAAGAATATGCTCATAGGCACAGGCAGGTACTTTTCCGAACAAAGTGCTGTAATGGACATAATACATTATATAAATATGATTTTTCAGCATGAAATTATTGATGGACAGATTATGATAACAAAGGTTGTTGAAATTGTGCCGTTAGTTGCGACATCAAGCGATTATGACTACAGTTTGGAGGCAGAAAACGGACAGCTCCAGAAGCTCTATTATATCCGGCAGATACAGAGCAATCCTTATAATATGTTCAGACTGAACACAATAATGCAGGTAGAAGCCGGAATAGCAAGCTTTGTTAACTTTCCCTCAAGAAGAATGATAGAGAAAGCAAGAAAAAGCATTGACTCATGGAAGTACATGAAGAATCTGATAAACTTGATTGAAATGGAAACAGGCATGGAAATACCTGAATATGCAAGAGGGTGATTTGTATTATACGGAATCGTTACAATAAAGTAAACCTGGTATGGCATAACAGGCAAAGCCTTTATTTCAGCCTGATAAATAAACTGAACAATCGCCTGACTCTAATTAATCAAAAGTCAGCTGCACAAAACATAGGGACAAGTCTGATACTGCTGTCGGTATTAATCTTACTTGGTGCCTTGTACTTTCTATTTGCATACAACACCTTCAGCGGTCTTTGGTATCATAAGGTCTTATGCGCTTTGTCAACTGCTATTTTCGTTTACTTGTGTGAACAATCATATTTTGAGATATACGAAAAACAAATAAAAAAAGATTTTCCCAATACTTTAAAAAAGCTTATCCATTATTATAATCACTATCAGGGTAATGTACTGCCTGCTTTAGAGGAGACAATTTCCCGGTGCCCCAAGAGCAATAGAGTGTATATTGTTAAGCTCAAGGAAGCTTTATTAAAGCCGGAATACGAAAGACAGATAGAGGAATTAGAGAGCCGGATGCCTACGATTTGGCTGAAAATGCTATGCCGGCTTATTCTGTTCGCTAAGGAAAACGGCGGGGCGGTCTCAGAAGCCAATAGGAAACTCCCTGCTGAAGACGTGATTTCCAATAACCTGAAAAGACTGACCAATATAGTTACTTTTCTAAATATTGAACAAGGGTACAATGACGCTGAACTATTAGGTATGCAAATCTTTGTCTTTTTCGCTCCATTTCTGGTGATACCTTTGACAAAGTGGTACAATGCCAATCTGCTTATAGACCTTAATATGGGAGATATTTATGGAAGCATACAAGCACAGAGCCTGACTGCAATAATGCTGTTTACAAGCGGCCTTGGAGCACTTTTCATACATTGGATGAGAAAGCTGCAAAGCTGACAGAAATTTACCCATGAGGAGTTGGTATTATAGAGTACTTCATAATTGTTCAAACCCTTGCGCTTGTCTTGCTGGCAGCTGTTGTTCTTATATTTGCCTGCCAATATTACAAATATAAGAAAATAAAGAGGCTATACAGGGCAGAATACGCAAAGGCAAGCTTCCTGAAAAGCATCGGCAGGCTGCTGCCTCTTATGCCCGAAAACAAAAGTGAAAGGTACAGGAACGTTCAGAGATTAATAATTGATTCAGGAATCAAGCTTTCTGTTGAGGGGTTCTACTTAACAAAGACCTTGCTTTTTATATTAGGCTTTGTATTTTTTGTCAGCGTACAGACAACAAATACTATTATACTTTATGACAGCATAATAAGTGATATTAATATAGACAGGTCTTTGATAGACGGGGCTGTAGCTACGGATACCGGCAGCCTGCAGCTTGAAAGGGATATGTTTAGGCATGTAGATGTCAGCCTGCCAAGGGACAAGGTTAGCTTAAAGGAGCTAAAGAGTAAGGAAAATTCTCAAATGTACATAGAGTATATAGAGGCACAGATAAATGGCAAATGGGCCGGACGGGGAGAGGATGCAGCCGCTGCAGCCAAAAGAATGTATAAGAAGCTTATCCGGACAAGGACAATAGAAAAAAATTATACCATATATCTCACAGCATTGGCAGCGGCAATATTCCTGTATTTTGTGCCAAACATTGCCGGCAGTGCAAAGCTCAAGCTTATAGAGGACAAAAGAGACTGGGAAATACTTAACTATATTTATGTGTTTTCAATATTTGGAAGGATGCCCCCCTTTAATATTAAAAATGTGCTTTCAAATATTCTTGTAGTGTCAGATATCTACAAGCCGTTAATAACTGAAGCTTTGAACAGTATAAAAAGCGGTAAGGGTGAAGCAGCCTTTGACAGCATGCTGCAAAGGGTGGAGAATGAAGAGCTATATGAGCTTCTGGAGGCCATGCGCCTTTCTATGAGTACCGGGCTTCTAAATATGGTGGACAGCATAGATGAAATGGCAATAAGCCAGCTTAAATGGCTGGAGATAAAGAGTATAAAAAGAAGAAAGGCAAAACAAGTAATTGCCATGGTTCCGGTAGTACTTGTAATGCTAATTGCTGTGGTGTATTTTTCCTATAGCCTGTCAATACTTTCTAATCCGATGAATTTTATTAAATAACAAATGAAGGGAGAATGAATTATGGAGAAATTTTGGGCGGTTATATTAATATTTGTGGTGGTTGCAGCTGCCGGGCTTATGTATGTCAATCAGGTATATATTCCTCAGAAAGAAACGCAAATGGCTATGGCAGAGACTGCAAACCAAACACTCACTGCAGTTAAGCTGGAGGTTGGCGATGATAGCACTCCCTCTGTGGTTAAAGGGGATAGGGTAGTTGCCGATGTAAATTATTATTGCAGTGAAGGGAGCAGCATAAGTATTTATATTAATGGATCAGAGTTTATCAAGGAAACAGATAATATTAATGATAAAATCAACACTGGAAAGTTTTATTCAAAAACATTGAAAAAAGTTGATGGTATCATAGAAGAGATCAGATATAAAGAAATATAATAGAGTGATATTTGCTAAGTAAGTATTATGAATAAAGCAAGGAGAGTCATGGTATGGAAAAGTTCTGGGCATCTTTATTAGTGATACCCATATTCATATGGTACTCGTTCAATGCTGTTCTTGACAGGGATTTCAAGCTCAGACAGCAAACAGTAGAAAATATAGTATACCAGTATACCCAAGTAGCTGCCAAGAAGGGTGCTTTATATGATTCCGTCTATTACGAGATGAAGGATAAGCTTTCCGGATTTGGGGAATTCGATATTTATGTGACTGCAGAGAAGTTTACCGGTATCAGTGACAGCCCTGAGGTAATTGAAGACTCGGAGGTTATAGGGAAAGACCTGCGCTCTGAAGGTTATGATATCATCAATATATATGTTGAGAGCCGGAATGAACATCCGTTGGGAAAGCTATATGAAATGACCCCCTTTGGCACGAGTTCCGGTGCAGAAGCTGACATAAGGCATTTCGGCAAGGCATCGGTATATATACAATAATTTCAATACATAGGGAGAGGCATTATGAAATCATTTTTCTGGAGCCTGATTTTTATATTTTGTACCTGGAGCTTATTTTTTATCGGAAAGGGAGTAGACAATATAGACATTATGGCTGAAAGATACAAAAGGGCTCTGGATGCAGGAGCCAATGCAGCAGCCGGATACAGGGCATACAATACCGAAGTGATGCTTAACAACCAAGGAACCGGATATGGGGTTGGACTTGAGGATAGTAAGAACGTTCTTGTTGACAGGCAGGAGTCGGTAAAATGGTTCTACAGGTTGTTCTTTAGAAATCTCAGTATTAAGGATGCAGAAGAGCAGAACGAATTGAAACGGTATATACCTATGAAAGCGATAATTCTGTATGACAGGCTTATGATAGCTGATGCTGAAGATAATTGGTTTTCCTATGACCCTGCGGGAGAAAAGGAATATGTAATCAGATACGGAGGAAAGAACTATAAGTTTACTCTATCTGATCAGGTTTATGATCTGGAAAGCGGGGAATGGGTAATGGCAGGAGATATAGGACTGGAATCAAAGGATAGGAAGGCCTTGGTTACCGATTATATTATCAGTGAGCTTAATGCCTTTCTAGATAACAAAACAAAAATGGAAAGCGGCGATAATTATAAAATTGAATTTTCGCTGGTTGATGCTGAAGATGAAAAGCTGAGCGGAATAAACGGTATTAACTTTTTAGTGCTTTGTGAAGGGCTGCCAATACCATCACTGAATCCCTTCCGGAAAAGTACATTTTTTGCTTATGGAGTAGGAGGAAGTGAGATAAGAAGGTAAATAGTTGCATAGACTGCACAGCTGCAAGAATAGCGGTTGTGCTTTTTTGCGGAATAATGTCGGATTGAGGTTGTTTATGTATTATAATTATTATTGGAATTTTTAGAATTTTGTACGATAATTAGTATATTAACAAATAATTCTTATTTTTAATTAATATGTATTAAGGATTATTACGCTCTGTTTATTATAAAGCTTGCTACTTTACGGTTAGGAGGTTGAGCAGCTTGTATGCATGTATTGAAGATGCAGACATAATGGACATGCCTTACATGATTTTAACGGAAGGCAGAATTTTGGAGGTTAATACCCTGTTTAAAAATCTGACGGGATATACTGAGAAAGATATTTTAAACAGAAAATTGGAAGACATATGGAAGGTACTTTTAAGAATTACTTCAGACTACAGTAAAGTGAAGCAATCTCATGAATGCAGCTGCTATATGTTTGACGTAAACCGCAATGCAAAGGAAGTGACAATAGGCTGGTTTGAAACGCCTGAAGCAAGGCAGGAAATTTACACCTTCCGGGAAAAAAGGAACATCATTTTTGAAGAAAAATTTCCTTTACTGGAGCTTGTGAATTCTGCAAACGATTCCGGAGTAATCCTTTTTAGTGTCCCTGATTTTGTGCTGCTTAAAGCGAACAAAGTACAGTTTGATTATTTTAGCAGTTCATATGCACCTCCTGAGGAACTATTAGGGCTTCGCATGGAGGATATAATACACAGCTGGTATAAGAGCAAATCTTATGACATATTTCAAAATGTAGTGAAATCAGGCAAACCTGTGTTTCATGACGAGAAGCTTATAGAATATCCTGAAGTACGCAGGTTGTATTTAAGATATACAATTGCCCCAGTTTTTGAAGACGGGGAGGTTAAATATCTGGTTCTCATACATACTGATGTTACTGCCGAAGTAGAGAAAAGCAAACAGATGGAGGAGGTAATAAAGCTTAAGGATGACTTTCTTTATCTTATGTCCCATGAGTTCAAAACTCCTTTAACAGTAATAAATGCAGCTGTGCAAAGCCTGGAACATATATATAATGATCAGATACCGGAAAAAGCAAGAGTATTGGTAGGAAAGATCAAGCAGAATGCATACCGGCAGCTTAGACTGGTAAATAACCTATTGGATATTACAAGGATAAATTCCGGTCAGATCAAGCTCAGAAAAAGGAATATAGATATTGTACTTCTGGCGAGGGTTATAACAGAATCTGTGGCTATATATGCCCAGCAAAAAGGAGTAGAAATAATATTTTTTTCAAAGCTTCAGAAGAAAATGATAGGTATTGATGACGAAAAATTCGAGCGGATATTGCTTAACCTGCTTTCCAATGCAATAAAATATACACCTGCGGGAAAAAAGGTGTTTGTTGAATTATCTACTAAACTGAATAATAAAAAAAGAATGATATGTATAAAGGTAAGGGATCAGGGCATCGGAATACCTATGGAGAAGCAGAAGTTGATATTTGAGCGGTTCGGACAGGTTGACAGCTTGTTGACAAGACAGGCAGAAGGCAGCGGTATAGGCTTATACCTGGTAAAGCTTATGGTGAACGCCTGCCAGGGAGAGATATTCCTGGAGAGTGAAGAAGGTAAAGGGAGCGTTTTTAGTCTGCTGCTGCCGTCGAATATAATAAAAGAGGCTGCTGGAGAAAATGAGGCATGGAAGATATCTGACAGCCGTCTTGTACAATCTCTTGCAACAGAGTTTTCAGATATATATTTATGAATATTTACAGCATGCAAAAGCAGCTGCAATGAAAATCAATCCTGCAGCTGCTTTTTGTTTTATAGCTAGTAATATTGGAATACATCAGCCGGCAGCTCTATGGCTTCTACCTTGTATTCAAAAATTCCCATGGGAGTTTCAACTTTAACATTATCATTCACTTTTTTCAGTAGAAATGCCCTACCCATTGGTGACAAATAGGAGGCACTGTCCACGTCAAAGTTGATATCACCATTAAAGGGTGATATGATATGAAGCTTTTCCAGCTTATTAGTATAAGCATCTTTTAAGGTTATGCTGCTTCCGATTATTACGAAGGGACAAGTATCTTCTGCATTTTCATCAACCTTAACTGTATTATAGATAATGTCTTCAACACTTTTAATATAAGAATTCAAAAGCTCCTGAAATTCGCTTCTTTCATTGGTCCATACAGGGTAGTACTTTTCAATTACGGAAATCTTCTCTTCTTCGATATCTATCAGATGCTTGACTATTGTTTCAAATATACGTCGTGAAATAACTGGGCTTGACAATATTAATACCTCCTTGATATTACATTAAATGGAAAAATTATAAAAAATACACAAGGCACCTTGCAGCAGGGCTGCAAAATGCCTATGTATATATCTTAACATAAATGTAAATGGATGTAAATAGTGGATTGCATTAACATTTTATTAAAAAACTTATATTTCGTGGAATTGCAGCAGCCTCAGCGAGCAGGTGAGAAAATAGTTGAAATGATTTTAACTTAGTTAATAAGCATGGAATAGTAATTACAGTTTTAGAAAAAATATATGTAACAACAAAAAAGAGGGTGTCTTTATGATGGTAAAGGAGAATTCCATTGTACCGCTTGGTTATGGGAAATATGTGCGCTCTGATAAGATTATTGCACTGGAACCTATTGAGGATGATAGGGGTCCGGGAAGAAGAACAAAGGTTTATGTTGAGGAGATTGATAATCCCATTATTGCATCCAGAACAGAGAATTCAATAGTTGCAAACATTTCCGAGGTGCCGAGGGAAATGATGGAAGCAACAGCGGCATTTGAGCTGCTGCAGGATATATATGATGATTTGCAGCAAATTGGACCAATGCTTAGAAAGAGTATAAAAAAAGAAGCAAATTTTGACCTGGATAAGATACAGAAAAGAATAGAAGAAATATTGAAGCATGAAATTGAATATGACATAAAGCAGTAAAAAGGTAAGAAAAAGCAGAGCGATTACTAGTAAATTCAATACGGCCGCCCACATTAATAATCTTTCTGCGGCTGCAGCATTGTTCGAAAATATAAAGGGAGGAGAGTAACCGTGATAGAGGAGGCACTTAACGGACTGAGGGAAGTAGCACAGCGAAACGGCTGCAATCATATTATGGATAACATAGATATTACTATGAGTGTTATGAGGAGAAGCAGTGATGAGGATGAGAAAAGTATAGCTGCTTTGGCTTTCAGTTTTTTTGCTGATTATTCAATAGATAGGAGGAATATCAGCCTGCTGCGTGAAATATACAGTCTGGCGGGCAGACTTGAATTATTGGATGAGTTCCAAAGTCGTAAGGCATATGAAATCATATACAGCCTTAAGAATGAAATGATGAATGCATACCCAAAAGGTCTCAGAGAGCTGATTTCCATTATGGAGGGGCTTGAAGGCGAGAGCTTGGATTATCGAATAGTTCCGTATGATCCCAGTAATATTTTAATGGTAGAATAGAAAGCATATATAAAAAAATTTGTGGTAGAGAATACTTGCAATGGATTATTAATGCATTGCAGGTATTTTTTTCTATTTAATATTGACTGACATCAGTCAGTGACTTATAATATAATTGACTGACGTCAGTCAGTAATGATAGACATAGGAGGAGACATATGCCAAGAATAAGTAAGGATCCTGAGGAGAGAAGGCTTGAGCTGATAAGCGCAGCCGAAAGGCTTTTTAATGAGAAGGGCTTCGAAAATACTTCTGTCAGCGATATAGTCAAAAGCATAGGAGTTGCTCAGGGTACCTTCTATTACTATTTCAAATCTAAAGAAGATATTTTCAACGCTATTGCCGAGAGGTTTCTCAACGAGTTTATGGAAAGCTTTACTTTGCTGGTGGATAATGAAAAGCTGAATACAAGAGAAAAAATCGAAATACTGTTGGATAACGGCATTAAGTTAATGAGAAATAATGAAGGTGTCATGTTCTACCTTCATACAAAAGATAATATTGAGCTGCATGAGAAGGTCGAGAGAAAGTTCATTGAACATGCAACTCCCTTAGCAGTGAAGATAGTCAAACAGGGAGTGGAGGAGAAACTGTTCGATATTCAGTATCCTGAAGATGTAATTACCTTCTTGATGATGGGCTCTCATTTTCTGGGGGATGTGAACATTTATCTGGAGGATAGGGAGATATATTTCAGGAGGCTGCAGGCTGTCACGTTCGTAGTGCAAAGGGTGCTGGGCATCGACAGTGTGACAATAGAATATTTTATGGGTAGATTCATGACGGAGTTTATGAAGCTGCTGCCCTAAATCATTTTTGGGGGTGTACTCATGGCTGATAATGCAATATTCAGCTTGGAGAGCGTATCAAAGATATACAAAATGGGTGAGGTTGAGGTTAAAGCATTAACCGGGGCAAGGTTCAATATAAAACGGGGAGAGCTGGTAGTGGTCCTGGGCCCTAGTGGTTCTGGAAAGAGCACTCTGCTGAACATACTTGGGGGGATGGATGTAGCCACTTCCGGCAGGGTATTTTTCGAAGCTTCGGATATAAGCAAATATAATGAAAAGCAGCTGACTCTTTTCAGAAGGAAGAATATAGGCTTCATATTCCAGTTCTATAATCTTATGCCTAATCTCACAGCAAGGGAAAATGTTGAGCTGGCTACTGAAATTTCTGACAACCCTTTAAATATTGAAGCAGTTCTGGAAAAAGTCGCCCTTAAAGAAAGAATGGATCATTTTCCTTCTCAGATGAGCGGAGGGGAACAGCAGAGAGTTGCCATTGCAAGAGCGGTTGCCAAGAATCCTGATGTGCTTTTATGTGATGAACCGACGGGAGCACTTGACTATACTACCGGGAAACTGGTTCTTAAGCTTCTCAGGGATATAAACAAAGAAATGGGAAAGACAGTAATCATAATTACCCATAATCAGCCAATAGCCGACATGGCAGAGCGGGTGATAAAGATGCGAAGCGGTGAGGTAGTAGAAAACTATGTGAATGATAGTCCTGCTGACCCGGACCGCATCGAGTGGTGATGCTATGAATAAGCTGAATAAGATGATACTCAGGGAGATATTGAAGTCCAAAGGACAGTTCATAGCCGCCGCAGCTGTGATATTTGCAGGAATAGTCATGTTTTCAGCATCATACATGTCGTATCAAAACTTGAAGAATTCAGTAGGCAGCTATTATGAACAATACATGTTCATGGATTATTATGCAGAGGTACAGGGCTTGTCACAAGCTGCGGTAAATGAAGTTAAGAGCATAAAAGGTGTAAAGGATGCCATTGGAAGGGTTGTAGTTGATGTCGGGGCAGACATGGGTGAAAACAAGAGAGTCACGGTCAGGCTCATTTCTTTGCCTGATAAAGGGCAGCCTGAAGTAAATCAACTTGTTTTCAGGTCCGGGGGATATTTAAGTGATATCGATCACAATTCCTGCCTGGTCAGCAGGAAGTTTGCCGAGTTTTACAGGCTGAAGA
>CAZUGK010000082.1:15158-17446 GCA_964619815.1 uncultured Clostridiaceae bacterium
TGAAGAAGGGAAGTAAGCTTAAAGCGGTAATCAACCTGAAAATTCATGAGTTTAATGTGGATGGAATTGTTGACAGTCCTGAGTTCATATATGCAATGAAATCTTCCACTGAGGTCTCTCCATCTCCGGAAAAATTTGGGATCGTATATATTAAGGAATCTGCAGCCGAATCAATGCTGGGCACCGGTGCAATGTACAACCAGCTGCATGTCGTATTTGAGAAGGGCGTGGATGAAAAAGAGCTTGTTGATGAGGTGGAAGATACAATTCAGCCCTATGGTTTTATATCTGGTACGGAACGTGAGGATCAGTTGAGCAATATAATGGTAGATAATGAGATATCAGAGCTTGAAAAAATAGCTTTCATGTTTCCGGTACTTTTTCTTACGGTTGCAGCAACAATTATATATATAATGCAGAGAAGGATAATAAGCAATCAGAGGACCCTTATAGGTGTCATGAAGGCATTAGGATACACAAATGGAAGAATACTTCTGCATTATATTCTCTATTCTGTCCTTATAGCATTTACCGGAGCCATACCTGCTATTTTCGTAGGGCTTCTGGTAGGTGTGAAGTTCACACAGCTCTACAATCAGATCTTCAGCATTCCTGTGATGGAGATAAAAATCTACTGGAGCATTCTTGCTATGGGTATTATCCTGAGCGTAGGCTTCTGCCTGCTGGCGGGCTATAGCGCAGCAAAGAGAGTTCTGAATATCCAGCCTGCGGAAGCGATGCGGTCGGAAGCTCCAAAGTCCGGGAAACGTATTTTCCTGGAACGGGTGGGGTTTATATGGAACAGGCTGTATTTTGGATGGAAAATGAGCATCAGGAATATATTCAGGAGCCGAACAAGGACCATGTTTACCATAGTGGGAATGATGGCAACTATTATGTTTTTCATGGTATCCCTTTTCTTTTTAGATAGTATAAAGTTTATACTGCAGCAGAATTTTGAAGTATTCCAAAGACAGGATTACAAGGTTGTATTTTCCCAACCCTCATCCTATTATGATGCTTTAGAATTGAAGAACCTGAACGGCATACGCAAGGTTGAACCAATATCCGAGGTCCCAATAGAAATAAAAAAGGATTGGAGGACAGAAGAGACCCTTGCGGTTGGTCTTATCAATGAAAACAGCTTTTACCGCCTGATAGATGAAAGACGTGCACCAGTGAAGGTACCGGGGAGCGGTATACTTATTGCTCACTCAATAGCTGGGAAACTGGATATAAAACAGGGAGATACGGTGAAAGTAAAGCTATACCTGGGTAAAGTGCTGGAGAAGGACATAAAGGTTGCAGGTATAGTAAAGCAATATGCAGGCTTCAGCTGCTATATGAATATTAAAGAGCTTGGTGAGCTTGCAGAGGAAGGAACATATGCCACCGGTGCACTTATCAGCGCGAAGGCCGGAAGCGAAGCTTTGGTCATAGATAAGCTCTATGAAATGCCGGGTATTGAGACTGTAGAGTCAAGAACTGACGGCTACAAGGATTTCTTGCAGTTTATGAACCTGATGTATACTTTTGTAGCTTTTATGATATTCTTTGGCACCATTATGGGCTTTGCCATAGTATTTAATACAACTGTCATAAATATTATGGAGAGACGGAGAGAGCTTGCTTCACTAAAGGTTCTGGGATATACCGGCAGAGAAGTTGAAAATACAATACTGAGAGAGAACATGATGATAGGGGTAATATCCTTGCTTCCCGGTATAGTATTCGGCAGGTTCATGTGCGGCTTTCTGGCACGCCAGTTCAGCAATGAGCTTTTTGCCCTGGAAGTGGTAATAAGTCCGACAACCTATATAATAACCTGCCTGAGTGTGTTTGTATTTACTGTAATTGCACAAGCTGCAAACAGTAAGAGCATTTCGGGGCTGGATATGGTGGAAGTACTGAAAAATCGAGAGAATTAAGCAAGACATGGCATATGGGGGGTGTGAATGTGCTAAAAGCGATTCTGAATAAAAAAGGTGCATTGAAATGGATAGCAATAACATTCATTGCAATTTCGGCATTAACAGCATTTAATTTGAACAATGCAACTGAGGTCAGAGTTGAAACAGTAAAAAAAGGAAATATGAAAGAGATGGTCGAGCTTCAGGGCAAGGTTGAGCTTGAAAACAGAGAGAAAATTTATTCGAAGCTGGAGGGCATAATAGACGAAGTCAATACTGAAGAGGCTGATGAGGTAAAAGCTGGCTCAAAGCTGCTTCAGCTCTCGGTAGATGATCTGGAATTTGCCATAAGTAAGGCTGAAGCTGCTTACAATGCTT
>CAZUGK010000083.1:0-8707 GCA_964619815.1 uncultured Clostridiaceae bacterium
GAACATCACGCCGGAAGCTGTTTACTACGGCGCACTGGTGGGCTTTTCAGAGCTGCTTCGTACCGGCTGCACTCTGACATCAGACCATCATTACGTGTTTCCCAAGCATCAGCCGGCGACACTTATAGACGAACAAATAAAGGCTGCAAGGGAGATCGGTATCAGATTCCACGCAACAAGAGGCTCCATGTCTCTTGGGCGGGATATGGGGGGGCTGCCTCCCATGGAGGTGGTTCAGACCGAAGAAGCTATTCTTCTGGATAGTGAAAGATTGATAGATAAGTACCATGACAACAGCCAGTATTCAATGCAGAGAATTGCTCTGGCGCCCTGTTCTCCCTTTTCGGTAACCCGAGAGCTTATGCTGCAGACGAAAGATCTGGCAAGAAAGAAAGGAGTCATGCTTCATACACATCTGGCAGAAACCCTTGATGAAGAAAAGTTCTGCCTGGAGCGTTACGGCAGGAGGCCTTTCGAACTAATGGAGGATCTGGAATGGGTAGGGAATGATGTATGGTTTGCTCACGGTATTTATTTGAGCGACAGTGAGATAGCCAGACTTCAAGGCTCCGGCATTGCCCACTGTCCTTCCTCAAATATGAAGCTTTCCAGCGGCATCTGCAGGACCACTGAAATCGTAAGGGCAGGAGGAAAGCTGTCCATAGCTGTAGATGGAAGTGCGAGCAATGACGGGTCAAATATGTGGGAGGAAGTAAGGCGGGCATACCTGCTGAACCATTTGAAATATGGAACTGAAGGACTGACAGCCTATGAAGTCCTCAAGGTAGCGACCAGAGGGGGCGCAGAGGTTTTAGGGCGGAATGACACAGGAAGGCTTTCTGCTGGCAAAGCTGCCGATATAGTCCTGTTCAACCTGAAAGGAATTGAATATTCAGGATGCCACGATCCTTTGGTATCGTTGGTTTGCCTTGGAAATTCCAGTTTGGTTGCCAAGACTATTGTTAATGGGAGAGTTGTAGTTGAGAACGGAAAACTTACGACAATCGATTCCGATAAAGTTGCTGTGGATGCTCATGATGCAGCTGTGGAGATTGTGAACAGGCAGAGAAATAGTGTGAAAAATAACTAACAAAAGCTATATTGAACGCACTAAAGCATTTACATTAGGGTATTGTGCGAATTCAATAACGATCAAGGAAACATTTCGCGAAACATGAATTAGTAATGTAAAATGTTTTTCGCGAAATATATAGGAGGGGAAAATATGCTATTAGTAGGAAACGGCAGAGTCATTACCCGGGATAACGCTATGCCAATAATCGAAAACGGGTGTGTTGCGATTGAGGGCAATAAAATAATAGAAGTAGGCTTAACCCAAAGCCTCAAAGCGAAATACAGTACGGCAAGGTTTATAGATGCAAAAGGGAAGCTCATAATGCCCGGATTTATTAACAGTCACATGCATTATTACAGTACTTTCGCCAGAGGAATGTCCAATGACAGCCCACCGGCAATGAAATTCTCTGATATATTGAAGGGCTTATGGTGGAGGCTTGACAAGGTATTGACCCTTGAGGACGTATACTATAGTGCCATCGGCCCAATGATTGACCAGGTAAAAAACGGTGTGACGACAGTCTTTGACCATCATGCCAGCCCCTATGCAATTACAGGCAGCCTGTTCAAAATAGCTGAGGCAGCGGAGCATATAGGAATTCGCAGCAATCTGTGCTATGAAACCTCAGACCGTGACGGTGAGAAAATCGCTGATGAGGGCATCGCTGAAAATGCAGACTTCATCAGGTACTGCAATAAGAAAAATGATGATATGCTTAAAGGCATGTTCGGCCTTCATGCATCCATGACCATTTCAGAAAAGACTTTAGATAAATGTTTGGACGCTGCCAAAAGCTTGAATGCGGGTTTTCACGTGCACTGTGCGGAAGGGATTGAAGACGTGGAAGATTCCAAAAAAAAGTATGGCAAGGGTGTTATAGAAAGATGGCATGATGCAGGTGTCCTTTCTGATAAGACCATAGCAGTCCACTGCATTCACATTTCCGAAAAGGAAATGGATATGCTGAAAGAAAAGGACGCAATGGTGGTCCATAATCCGGAATCCAATATGGGAAATGCAGTAGGAGCTTCACCGGTGCTTGAAATGTTCAAGAAAGGTATCCTATTGGGACTGGGTACTGACGGGTATACGGCAGACATGATGGAATCCTATAAAGTCGGAAATATCATTCATAAACATGTTAAAGGTGATTCAAAGGTTGCATGGGGTGAAATTCCTGAAATGCTGTTTGTGAATAACAGGAAGATAACTGAAAGATTTATTGACGGGCAGATAGGCATTTTGAAAGAAGGGGCATTGGCTGATGTTATAATAGTTGATTACAATCCCCCTACACCAATAAATGAAGGTAATATAAACGGCCATCTGCTGTTCGGCGTCACTGGACGTTCTGTTGATACAACAATTGTTAACGGAAAGGTTTTAATGGAAGACAGAAAACTGGTTAATGTTGATGAAGAGAGAATGATGGCAAGAAGCCGTGAATTGGCCAGCGCTGTTTGGAAGAGGTTTTAAAGACGGCTTGTTAAATATCTGTGTTCAGATCGGTTAATGGACAGTTATATGCGAAAATCTGTTTGATTGAAGGTGTAAAAATGGCTTATGAAATAGTGGGTAAAAGAGAGACCAGAAAAGATGCAATAGCCAAAGTAACAGGAAAAGCAAAATATACTGATGACTTCTTCGAACGGGATATGCTTGTTGGGAAGGTATTGAGAAGCCCTCATGCCCATGCGCTTATAAAAAGCATTGATGTGAGTAAGGCAAAAGCTTTGCCGGGGGTTGAGGCTGTAATTACCTATGAGGATTTACCCAAGATAAAGTACGCAACTGCTGGTCATCCATGGTCTTTGGAACCGGAGCACAGAGATGTGGCAGACCGGTTTATACTTACGGACAAGGCACGTTATGTAGGTGACGGTATTGCTGCTGTGGTAGCTGAAGATGCACTGACAGCAGAAAAAGCCCTTAAGCTGATTGAGGTAGAGTATGAGGTGCTTCCTTTTGTACTGGACCCGGAGAAGGCAATACTGCCCGGGGCGCCGGTTATCCATGCGGAAAAACCGGATAATATCCTGGGATCTATAGGCGAGGAGATAGGAGATATCGAAGAGGATTTTAAGAAGGCTGACCACGTCTTTGAAGGGGTTTATGAAACGAGTATTGTTCAGCACTGCCATCTGGAAATCCAAAGCGCATATGCATATGTTGACTCCGATGACCGCTTAGTAGTTGTAAGCTCAACACAAATTCCACAAATAGTAAGGAGAATAGTAGGGCAGGCACTTGGTATCTCATGGGGAAAAATCAGAGTCATCAAGCCGTATCTCGGAGGAGGGTTCGGTAACAAGCAGGATGTCATAATAGAACCTCTTACAGCAGCAATGTCCCTGGCAGTCAACGGAAGGCCGGTACGCTATACATTGACAAGAGAAGAGTGTTTTGTTGATACAAGAACCCGCCATGCAATGAAAGTCTATATAAAGACAGCGGTTACAAAAGAAGGAAAGCTATTAAGCCTCCGTATGAGACCTATCAGCAATAACGGAGCCTATGCTTCTCATGGTCATACTATTGCTATGAGTGCCGGCGGCAAGTTCAGGCTGCTTTACGATTTTAACTCCATGAAGTATGAGCCGATAACAGTTTATACAAATCTTCCTGCTGCAGGAGCAATGAGGGGATATGGCTGTCCACAGATATTCTATGCATTGGAGAGCCATATAGAAGATATAGCAAGAAAAATGAACATGGACCCGATAGAATTCCGGAAGCAAAATCTTATAAGCCTTGGAAAGGAGGACCCTCATTCCGGAATTGTGGTGAGATCCTTCGGACTTCCTGAATGTATAGAAAAGGGAAAGCAGCTTATAAACTGGGATGAGAAGCTGAAGAAGTACCGGGAGCAAAAAGGTATAAAGAGAAGAGGCTTGGGTATGGCTTGCTTCAGCTATGCAACAGGAACTTATCCCCATGGCTTTGAGATCGGAGGAGCAAGGATTGTAATGAATCAGGACGGTTCAATACAATTACAGGTTGGAGCTACAGAGATAGGACAAGGAAGTGATACGGTCCTGTCGCAAATAGCTGCTGAAGTCCTGGGCTTACCTATTGATATGGTTCATATCATTTCACAGCAGGATACTGATGTGTCCCCCTTTGACTTAGGGGCCTATGCCTCAAGGCAAACCTTCGTTGCAGGCGCGGCTGTAAAAAAGGCAGCAGAGGAAGCCAGGCAGAAGGTCCTCGAGATAGCAGCAAAAAAAGTTGGTTTGGGTATTGATGAACTAGATATAAAGAATGCAAGGATAATAGAAAGAAAATTGGGCAGGGAGATCTGCACCCTGGAAGATATAGCTATGGAATCCTATTATGACAGGGCAAATGCTGCACCAATTACCAGCGATGTATCAGCAAATTGCAGGACTAACGCAATGGCTTATGGGGTTACCTTCGTTGAGGTTGAGGTGGACATGGAGACAGGCAAGGTTGAAGTAGCAGAGATATATAATGTGCATGACTCCGGAGTTATAATCAACCCTCAGCTTGCAGAAGGACAGGTGCATGGAGGCGTCAGCATGAGCCTAGGCTTTGCCTTGTCGGAACAATTGCTGTTTGATCCCAAGACTGGTGCGTCGCTTAACAACAATTTCCTGGATTACAAGCTTCAGACTATAATGGATACACCTGATATAGGAGCTGATTTTGTTCAGATTCCTGATCCGGCAGGCTCAGTGGGACAAAAATCCCTGGGTGAGAATACAACAATTTCTCCTGCACCGGCCGTCAGAAATGCTGTGCTAAATGCAACAGGTATCGCATTTAACAAAATACCTATGACTCCCCAGGTGGTTTTTGAAAAAATCGAACAAAGCGGATTGCTTTAGAAAGGAGACAGGGAAATGTTTGATATTGTAAATATTGAGAAACCTGAAACCATTGGTGAAGCCTTGGAAATGCTGTCACGCAATCCGAATTTGAAAATTATTGCAGGAGGCACGGATGTACTGATACATATGAGGAACGGCACACTTCCGGAAGCTGAGCTTTTAAGCCTGAGAGGCATTCCCGGACTGGATGAGATAAAAGTGCTTGAGGATGGGACAATTTCTATAGGTGCAATGGCTACCTTTGCTGAAATTTCCAGGAACGACATAATAAACAAGCACCTGGCTGTTTTGGTGGAAGCAGCAGTATCTGTCGGGGGGCCGCAGATCCGTAATATGGCTACGATAGGCGGTAATATATGCAATGGTGCGGTATCGGCCGACAGTGCGACCACATTGCTTGCCTACGATGCAGCCTTGGAGCTTAAAAGACCTGAAGGAAACAGAATAGTTCAGATGCGGGATTTCTACGCAGGACCTGGGAAAGTAAATCTGTTACCTGCAGAAATATTGACCAATATCTTGATTTCAGAAGAAAATTATCGGGAAGCCAGCGGCTGCTACATTAAGTACAGCAGCAGAAAAGCTATGGATATAGCCATGCTTGGGGTTTCAGTAGTTTGCAGGACTGAAGGAAGCAGATTTTCTGATGTCAGGATTGCTTTGGGTGTTGCAGCTCCGACACCGATAAGATGCAGTGAAGCTGAGACTTATGCCATAGGGCGTGAAATAACTCAGGAAACTCTGAAGGAAATAGGCAGATACACTGTAAAGTCCTCAAAAGCCAGAGATTCATGGCGAGCTTCCAAGGCTTATAGAGAGCATTTGATTGAAATACTGACATACAGGGCACTAAAAGAAGCTGTTACAAGAGGCGGAGGTGTCAATATTGAATAATATGAGAAAAATAAGCATGATTGTTAATGATAAGGAATATTCACTTGAGGTTGATATAAAAGAATCATTGCTTGAAGTGCTAAGAAACAGACTTCATCTTACAGGAGTAAAGCAAGGGTGTTCCGTAGGAGAATGCGGAGCATGCACTGTGCTGATTGACGGGACTGCAATAGACTCATGCATATATCTTGCAGTATGGGCCGACGGTAAAAAGATTACAACCATTGAAGGCGTTTCTAAAAACGGTGAATTATCCAAGGTTCAGCAGGCTTTTATAGATGAAGGAGCCGTGCAATGCGGGTTCTGCACGCCTGGACTTGTACTTACGGCAACTGCTCTTGTTGAGGGCGGCAAGGAATACACTGATGAAGAGATAAAACGAGAGATTTCCGGGCATTTATGCAGATGCACAGGCTACAACAAGATATTCAATGCAGTGAAAAAATCACTAAATGAGAAATAAGAAGCTGTACTGCACTTTGCACAATCAAATGTTGCATTCCTTATGCTTTTAATGTAAAATATGGTATAGATGTGAACATAATATTGTAAGATTTACAACGATTTTTGTAATAAATATAGCTGAGAAAAACTGAATAAATCTAATAAACAGTTTCTTAAAGAAATCTACGGCTTGTATATGCCTGGAAATATGGTCCGGGCGTTTCTACCAGGTGACCTTGAATTACCTAACTACGGGTTGTTTATATATTAGATGCCAGGGTATTTTTGTGTTGGATAAATGGCTATAGATATTACGGGACATTTGAGACATAACAAGAAATGTTTCATATCACAGCCAAATCAAATCACAAAAATTCATGCCTATATATAGACTCCCAGATAAGAATAAATTCTGGGAGTTTTATTTTATCTTGCAGTATACAAAAATCAAATTTGGGGAGGAGAAATCAGTATGAAGAAAACCATTAGTTTACTCTTAGTGCTTGTCCTGGTGCTTGCAGTAATGTTTACAGGCTGTGCACCAAAGTCAGAACCGGCGGCAGCAGCGCCGGCAGCAGCAGCACCCACAGAAGCGCCAAAGGCTGAGCCGCTTAAAGTTGGATTTGTCTACATAGGCTCTATTAATGATGGCGGTTATACCCAGGCACATGATGAAGGCAGAAAGTATCTTGAACAGCAGCTTGGAGACAAGGTTGTGACTATGTATAAGGAAGGAGTTCCTGAATCCAGCGAAGTTGAAAAAGTAATAAATGACATGGTTGACCAGGGCGCTAAGGTCATATTTGCAAACTCATTCGGACATATGGATTATGTAGAAAAAGCTGCAAAAGCTCACCCGGACATAAAATTCTATCATGCTTCCGGCTACAAGAGCGGTCCTAATTTCAGCAATTATTTCGGTGCCATGGAACAGGCCAGATATCTTGCCGGTATCGTTGCAGGCATGAAGACCAAGAACAACAAGCTTGGTTATGTGGCAGCATATGAAATTCCAGAGGTTGTAAGAGGTATCAATGCCTTTACACTTGGAGCACAGTCAGTAAACCCGAAGGTAACCGTAAAGGTAAACTGGACACATACCTGGTATGATCCGGCAAAGGAAAAAGAAGCAGCAAAGGCCTTGTTAGATGCAGGCGTCGACGTATTGGCACAGCATCAGGATACAACTGCAACACAGCAGGCTGCTGAAGAAAAAGGCGTTTGGGCAATAGGTTACGATCTGGATACAAGAGATTCAGCGCCAAAAGCATACCTGACAGCACCGGTATGGCATTGGGGTAAATATTATGCAGCAGAAGTACAGAGAATATTGGACGGCAACTGGAAGCAGGAAAACTATTACGGTGATATGAAAGATGGTATGGTTGACCTGGCACCGCTTACAGAAAACGCAGCACCAGGTACACAGGAAGCTGTTGATAAAGCAAAGGCTGCTATAATTGATGGTTCACTTAATGTATTTGCAGGCCCGATAAAGGATCAGACAGGTGCCGTGAGAATACCTGAAGGGAAGGCTATGACTTTTGAAGAAATGATGAGTGTGGATTGGTTTGTACAAGGTGTTGAAGGCAAGATAAAATAAGTCAGGAAATATTGAACGCACCCAAGTATTTACATTGGGTGAAGTGCGAATTCAATAACGAACAAGGAAATATTTGCGCGGAATCTGAATTATTAATTTTAAATGTTTTCCGCGAAATATATGGGTAAAAATTATGGAAAACAACTATATTTCAATGAAGAATATCAATAAGTCCTTCGGAAAGGTAGTTGCAAACAAAAATATCAACCTGGATGTCCGTAAGGGTGAGATACATGCCCTGCTAGGAGAGAACGGCGCGGGTAAAAGTACATTGATGAACATGCTGTCTGGGGTCTACACCCCCGACAGCGGTTCTATTTTTGTAAAAGGCAGGGAAGTGAAGTTTGCATCACCAAAGGACGCGATAGCATCTGAAATAGGTATGATATACCAGCACTTCAAACTGATAGAGGTAATGACTGCCAAAGAAAACATTATTCTTGGCCAGAAGAACAGCCTGTTCCTGAATCAAAAGGCGCTTTCAGAAAAGATAAGAGAGATGTCCGCCCGGTTTGGTCTGGATATCGATCCGGATAAAAAGGTCTACGACATGTCAGTAGGCGAAAAACAGACACTGGAAATACTGAAGGTACTGTATAGAGGTGCTGAGATACTGATATTGGATGAACCGACGGCAGTGCTGACCCCTCAGGAAACCGAAAAGCTTTTTAAGATAATGAACCGAATGAAGGAAGAAGGCTGCGCAGTCGTTTTCATAACGCATAAAATGAATGAGGTTATGGAGGTTGCAGACCGTATCACTGTTCTGCGCAAAGGTGAAACCGTAATGACAGTGGACAAGGTATCCACCAATCCCAAGCATCTGACTGAACTGAT
>CAZUGK010000083.1:8717-17414 GCA_964619815.1 uncultured Clostridiaceae bacterium
TGGGATGCTCTGCTGATTTATCCATCAAAAGGATTGAAAAAAAGACTGACAAAGTGGCAATGGAAGTTAGAAACTTAAGTGCTTTCAATGCTGAAGGCGTTAAGGTGCTTAAAAATATGAATTTTGACCTGCACGCAGGGGAAATACTGGGCGTTGCAGGAATTGCCGGAAGCGGACAGAAAGAGCTGTGTGAAGCTATCGCAGGTCTATACCCGGTGAAACAGGGAGAGATAATGTTTGAAGGAGAGAACCTGGTTGGAAAATCACCTGCAGATATCATAGCAAAAGGAATCAGCCTGAGTTTTATTCCTGAAGACAGGTTAGGTATGGGCTTGGTCGCTTCGATGGATATTGTGAATAATATCGTGCTTAAGCTGTATCAAAGACAGAAAGGCATCTTCATAAACAGAAAGCCGGCAGAACAAAAGTCACTGGATATCATTGAACGGCTGAGCATTCAGACTCCGGGTATCAAACATCCGGTGCGTATGCTTTCCGGCGGCAATATACAAAAGGTGCTATTGGGAAGGGAACTGGATACGAACCCTCAGGTTCTGATAACGGCATATCCGGTAAGAGGCCTTGATGTGAATTCGTGTTATACGATTTATGATATTCTGAATGAGGAAAAACAAAAGGATGTTGCTGTCTTGTACATCGGTGAGGATCTGGATGTATTACTTGAGCTCTGTGACAGGATCATGGTCATATGCGCAGGTGAAATAACAGGTATCGTTGATGCAAGAAATATTACAAAAGAAGAAATCGGCCTGATGATGGTGGGGGCTGTAAATTCGATACAGAAGGAGGAGGTGGGCGAGTATGATAATGCCGGTGACTGTACATCCAATTAAGAAAAGCGAACCAAGCAGGATAAAAGCCGCATCCATTAGAATAGGCGCTATTATACTGGCTCTTGTCGCTTCTTCACTTTTTATACTGCTTTTGAATCTGAACCCCATCGATGTTTATATTAAAATGGTGCAAGGTGCTTTCGGAACAGCCTATAGAGTTAGAGAAACCATTGTAAAAGCGATTCCGCTGGTGATCACTTCCCTGGGCATTGGGATTGCATTCCGCATGCAGTTCTGGAATATAGGGGGAGAAGGGCAGATAGCAATGGGTGCATTTGCTGCAACCTTTATAGCCTTGAATGCGGGAGACATGTCTAAACCTGTAGTACTGCTTTTAATGATACTTGCCGGAATGCTGGTTGGTGGGCTTTGGGCACTGATACCGGCATTTTTTAAGGCACAGTGGGGAACCAATGAAACCATTGTTACCTTGATGATGAATTATATTGGAATCAAGTGGATTACATATTTACAATACGGGCCCTGGAGAGATCCAAAGTCCCTTGGCTTCCCTAAAATAGCCAATTTTGGTGATAATGCCATTCTGCCGGAGCTGTTCGGCGTGCATATCGGTTGGGTGATTGCGCTTATATTGGTGGTTCTCGTACATATCTTAATCAACAACACAAAAAGGGGCTATGAAATCGCTGTTATCGGTGAAAGCATCAATACAGCACGTTATGCTGGCATTAATATCAAAAAGACGATATTAATTGCCATAATGCTGAGCGGCGGACTTTGTGGCCTGGTTGGGATGATTCAGGCTTCTGCCGTAAATAATACGCTATCAGTCGAAATTACAGGCGGTGTCGGTTATACGGCAATTATTACAGCTTGGCTGGCAGCCTTAAGTGCACCGGCTATTCTGGTGGTATCTGTTCTTTTTGCAGCGCTTCTGGAGGGTGGCTCATATATACAGACCGTTTTCGGAATACCCCAGGCTGCAGCAGAAATTCTTCAGGGAATCATTTTATTCTTTGTATTGGGCAGTGAGTTTTTCGTACGATACAAATTTGTATTTGCCAGAAAACATCAAAAAACTATAGAAAACCAAGTCACTGTTGGAAAGGAGGTTCATTGATTATGGAAGCACTTATTTCCTTTCTACATGCGGCTATTGTTGCAGGCACACCTCTTTTGTTTGCAACACTAGGTGAAATCATAACAGAGCGTTCAGGTAATCTGAATCTTGGGGTCGAAGGTATGATGCTGATGGGTGCGGTTATGGGCTTTATGGTAGGACTGTCAACCGGAAATGCCGCATTGGCTTTATTAACAGCCATGCTTGCAGGAGCTTGCGGTGCATTGATTTTTGCTTTTTTAACCGTTTCACTGAGGGCAAATCAGGTCGTATCCGGTTTGACACTTACAATATTCGGCTCAGGCTTTTCAGATTTTGTCGGCCAGGACCTGATAGGACAGATAGCACCTGAAGGCTTGAGATTGTTTTTCAGGCCATATGACATACCGTTGCTTGGTGATATTCCCATCTTAGGTCCGGTGCTGTTCAAGCAGGATGCTTTTGTTTACCTGGGTTATGCAGCAGCTATACTTTTGGGGATATATCTTTATAAAACCAGCTGGGGAATGAACCTGCGGTCTGTCGGGGAGAATCCGGGTGCAGCTGATGCTGCTGGTATAAATGTCAGTCTGTATAAGTATTTGCATACTTTATTGGGTGGAGCACTCTGCGGCCTGGGAGGAGCCTATCTGTCCCTGGTATATGTACCGGCCTTGCAGGAAGGGGTCACAGCAGGAAGAGGCTGGATTGCAGTTGCATTGGTTATTTTCGCCACATGGAATCCGTACAAAGCCTTATTTGGGGCTTATCTCTTCGGCGGATTGGATATAATCGGTTTCAGGATACAAGACTGGGGCATTAATATATCCCAATATTTCATTGACATGCTGCCATACTTGGTAACAATTACTGTGCTTGTGGTCGTGTCCATGAGAAAGTCGAAGGAAAAAGCGGGGCCAAAAGCATTAGGCATTGCATATTTCCGGGAAGAACGCTAATAGCTTTTAAATGCGTAAAAATCAGTAATTGATTTTTACGCATTTTTTTTAACAAACAATAGTACTATCGTATATTATGATATACTTAAAGGGAAAAGCTCCTTGATTAATATAACTTTGGAAGACTTAACACGTGGTACTTTACGAAGAAGGTGAAGCAATGCATAATATGGTAAAAGGCAGTATCTACAGGCATTTGATAGTATTTGCACTGCCTATAATAATCGGTAACATATTTCAGCAGCTGTACAATGTAATAGATGCGATTGTAGTGGGCAGGTTTGTTGGTGAAGAAGCATTCGGCGCCATAGGCATTGCCTCTCCAATAATGGGTATAGCAATTTTCATCATGGTAGGAATGTGTATAGGTGCGTCAGTATTAATGGCACAATTATTCGGTGCCGAAGACTATACAGGCCTTAAGAAAGAAATTTCAACTGCTTTTATTGCAGGAAGCGTCTTTGCAGTTGCTGTCAGCATCATATTTATAGTGTCTACAAACAGTATTCTAAGATTAATAAGCACCCCGGACAGCATGATGAGCGATGCAAGGGTTTATCTCATTACGGTTTTCGTTGGACTTATATTTACAATAACTTATAATTTGTTTGATGCAGTATTCCGCTCAATGGGGAATTCCCGCATAGCGCTGATATTCTTGATTATTTCGTCGGTTATTCATGTAATTCTGGATCTGGCATTCATTATTGTACTGCATTTGGGTGTGTTTGGTGTGGGATTGGCTACTGTAATTTCACAGGCGGTAAGTGCTTTTATGTGTGCTGTATATGGCAGAGCAAAATATCCTATACTGCGTTTCAGAAGAGAGGATATAGTAGTAGATAAATTGCTGCTGAAGAAGACCATAAGCTTCGGCTGGGTGGCAGCACTGCAGCAATCCTGCGTTTATGTAGGAAGATTGTTAGTGCAGAGTGCGGTCAATCCATTAGGCGTCAGTGCTATAGCAGTATTTTCAGCTGCATCCAGAATAGATGCGTTTATTCTTTCACCGGGAGATGGTGGTGCAAGTGCCGTAACAACCTTTGCTGCTCTGAATGTAGGTGCCGGGAAATAGAACAGGCTAGAAGGAGGGCTAAAGGCGGGGCTTGTACTGCTGTCTGCCTATTGTATCGCTGTTTCATTTATGGTTTACCTTGGCGCGGATCCGCTTATGCGGTTATTTGTGGGTGAGGAAGGGATATCAATTATATCGCCGGGGGTAGAGTATTTACAGTTAATGTCGTATTTCTATATCCTTTCGGGAATCGGTAATGCATTCCAAGGGTTTTTCCGCGGCATTGGCAGAATGAAAACTACATTCTTTGCAACATTTCTCCAGATTGTGATTAGGGTTATATTGTCATATACGCTTGCACCGAGCATTGGCCTTGCAGGCATAGCACTGGCAGTAGGGATAGGCTGGCTGAGCCTGCCGGTTTATCAGGGGACCATGTATTACAGATACAGGAAGTATTCTGGCTTAAAGGAGAAAAAGGAATGTGTGCCCGGATGCTGATATTTTAGTGGAGAGGTGATATGTTATGAAAAATGAGCTAAAAGAAAAAATGAGAAAAGGAATGTCTGTGGTGGGTACATTTTTTGAGACCGGCAGCTCTACAGCAGTAGAATGCCTGGGCTTGTCAGGCCTGGACTTTCTTATAATAGACACTGAGCACGGGCCCTTTGATGTGGAGAGCGCCATGGAATTCATACGCGCTGCGGAGCTGCGGGGAATTGAACCATTGGTAAGAATTAAGGATCACTCCCGTGCTTCCGTACTGAAAATGCTGGATGTAGGCGCAAAAGGTCTGATTATCCCCAATGTAGAAACCGTGGAGCAAGTAAAAAAATTGGTAGAATACGGGAAATACTATCCGATGGGCCGCCGCGGTTATGCTGCTGCACGCTGTGGAGGCTTCGGATTCGATGAACATGCTGCAGGAACCATCAGCGAATATTTCAGCATATCTAATAATGAAACAATGATTATCCCGCAATGTGAGACCAAGGGCTGTCTGGATAATATCGAGGAGATTGCGTCGACTGAAGGAATAGATGGATTATTTGTAGGTCCTTATGATCTGTCAATAGCCCTTGACATCCCTGCAGAGCTATCAAATCCAAAGTTCCTTGCGGCAATAGACCGCATATTGAAAGCCTGCAAGGATGCGGGTAAATTCGCATTTATATATAGCGGTTCAGTTGATGCTGCAAGAAAGTATATCAAGGATGGTTTTGACGGAGTGGCATTTGGTATGGATACCAGTGTAATTATTAATGCATACAGGAGCTATATCGAGCAGATAAAAGGATAATGTGACATTGAAAAATCAATAATTAGCTTATTATTAAAGTAGATGGTATTTGCAAAAGAGGGGGGATAGTACGTGCAATTCCAATATACTCCATATATTTTACCTTTGTTTGCTTCTGCATCTGTGTCCCTGTCCCTTGGTATATATGCACTGCTTAGACGGAGAAACTCAAAAGGCGCCGCCAGCTTTATACTCAGCATGTTAGTGGTGACAATATGGTCATCAGGAAATGCACTTGAAATGGCAAGTGTCGATTTTTCTACCAAGCTATTTTGGGCAAATATACAGTATTTTGCTTACTGCTATTCCCCTGTTACTTTGCTTGCAATGTGCATGGAGTTTACAGACTGCGATGGCTGGATCCGCAATAGAAAAATACTCTGGCTCGCAATTATTCCAACAATCATTTTATTGCTTGCATGGACAGACGAACTGCATGGCTTGATAAGATATGGCATGCACATGGATTACAGCGGTTCATTTCCTGTTATCGATAAGAAATACGGACCCGCTTTTTATATACATGCTCTGTATTCACACTCTTTGAATATACTGGCATGGGTGCTTCTCATAAAGACAGTGTTTTTCAGGAATACCATTTACAGAAAGCAAGCGGCTGCACTGCTCGTAGGGATAAGTATGATAATGGTACCGAATATTTTATACATAACAGGTCTCAGCCCGGTGGAAAGATTCGATGCTACACCGCTGTTTTTCGGACCGGCCGGTTTGACTATTGCCTGGGGAATATTCCGCTACAAGCTGTTTGATGTAATACCCGTGGCAAGGGCAACAGTGATTGAAAATATGGATGCAGGGGTTATGGTTCTGGATTTGCAGGACAGGGTACTGGATATTAACCCTGCTCTTAGGAAAATAGTTGACTATTCTTCTTCGAAGAATTCCGCAGAGATGGTAGAGCAAGTGTGCTGTAAGATTCCGGAGCTGATAAATGCCTGTAAGGACAGAAATATAACTCACAGCGAGTTTATTACAGATAGGGACGGATCGTCAAAGGTTTATGAGATTTTTCTCTCAATGCTTGCAGACAGTAAGGGTGTACTTATAGGCCGCCTGGTTGTAGCCTATGATATAACAGAAAAAAAGCAGGAGCAGCAGAAATATTTAAAACAGCAGTGGAAGCTTGCAGTAACAGAAGAACGTGAGCGGCTTGCCCGGGATCTTCATGATAGCCTGGGACAGGTTCTGGGGTTTATAAATCTGCAGGCTCAAGGAATCAAGCGGGAGCTTGCAGATGCAGATGTCAGTATTGTGGCCGACAAGCTGGACAAGCTGGTGGATGTTTCTCAGGCAGCACATAATGATATAAGGGATTATATACGTAATGTAAGAAATACAGAAGCGATGGAAAAGGATTTTTTGACGGGGCTTTTGGAAAATATCCTCAGCTTTGAAGAGCAATCGGGATTAAAGGTGAAATTGGATATTCCCGTGGGCTTTAACGGTGAAGAACTAAGACCGAATATAAGGATCGGCTTACTTAACATCATCAAAGAAGCCTTGAACAATATAAGAAAGCACTCTGAAGCAAAGCATGCAAGCATCACATTTTCCTTTGCCGGGGATCTGCTGTGTGCCGCAGTAGAAGATGACGGGAAAGGCTTCGATATGGAATATATGACGAATAACGCAAAAACCGGTTTTGGATTGGATATTATGAGAGAACGTGCGTCAGAAATAGGTGCTCAGATTGACATAGAATCGGCTGCAGGAAGGGGAAGCCGTATAGCTGTAAATATATCAATCAATGAGGAGGGTAAGAAAAATGCAGATGAAAATCATGCTGGTTGATGACCATCCTTTATTCATGGAAGGCCTTCAATACCTGCTTCAAACTCATGGGCTGGAGGTTTCCGCTACGGCAAGAAACGGCAGAGAGGCACTTATTAAAGCCAGAGATTTGAAACCGGATATTATTTTGATGGATATCAAGATGCCTGAATGCAGCGGCTTGGATGCGTTGAGACTAATTAAAGCTGAAATGCCGGAGATAAAAGTAGTAATGCTGACTACATCTGAAGAGGATGATGATCTTTTCAATGCTGTTAAGTTTGGAGCATCGGGATACCTGCTTAAAAATATAAATGCAAGTGAGCTTATTGGTATGCTGTCTGATATAGAAAAAGGTGAGGCATCTTTTTCTCCGGAGCTTGCCGCCAAGCTCTTGAGGGAATTCAGAAGCCGTGAAAATGTTAATGCCGCACAGAATGTATCAAGGTATGACAGGTATGAGGCGCTAACAACCAGACAATTGGAGGTGCTTGAGATGGTAGCCCGGGGAATAACCTACAAGGATGTAGGCGAGGCACTGGGACTTACCGAACGGACAGTGAAATACCATATGGGGAGAATTCTTGAACAGCTGCATCTTGATAACAGGGCTCAGGTAATTGCATATGCAGCGAGAATCGGTCTTGTGGAAAAAAGTAATCAATAGGTACAGTCTTACATTAAAGGCTGTATTTTTTTTATGACTGTACTTTAGTACATTGTACAAAATAGAAGAAAAAAGTATTATAAAAATAAATATGCAGAATTCTTGGATTGTTATTATATTGGACAAGCAGGCAGATATACGGAATAGGGAGGGATTAGTTTGAAAAAGGCTGAAGTTAAGTCTGTTACAACTTTTATATTAGCTGTGATGATTTGGGCAACCCTTGGAATAGCTGTATACGGGGGGCCTGATATTGTATTGATAAATGACGATGGAGGTTCGCCGGGCTCATGGAAAGACGTCATAAACGAGCTTGCCTCGGCCGCTTCCCTGAAGAACGGGCCTTCAAGGGGTAATCCCGGTTCCTTCTACTATTTCAAATCTTCAGAGGACGGAACAAGGGAAATGAGTGATGCAGTTATTTCCCAGACAATTGCTTTAAGTCCGGATCAAAGGAAATTGTGCAGCAAAAACCAGCTTAAAGTAAATTTTTCTATGGATTATTTTGGGTGGGAGGATGGCAATGGAGATGATGACCGCTTTGTATTCAGCATTTACAGCATTAAGGCGGACGGGAAATTTTCCACGATATTCAGTTCAAGCAGCTATAACGGTGACAAGTCTTGGAGAAGGCTTAACATGCCTGAAAAAATGATTCCTGCAGATACGGTAAAGCTGGAGGTGGCAATAACTGCATTCAGAGAGGACGGAAGTGACCTGGATGTATATCTTGACAATATCAGGCTATCGGTTCGTGACGACTTTATGCCTGTAATGCTGGATGCAACAGTGACTGAGATAAGAGATGCCGGCAATGCCATAGTGCCGTTGAAGGTGGATTCCGCCGGCAATTATCTGGAAAACTGGGTAAATGGTACGGACAAGATATATGGAAGCATAGCCTTTAATGAACCTGTGTCAATATCATATTCCAGCGGGAATTTGAATACAAATGTTCTGAATCAAGACGGCAGTGTGCTATACGCCGTCGTAAGCGGAAGTTTTCCTTCATCCTCCGAATCATATCAATATGCTATACCTCTTTCAGATA
>CAZUGK010000084.1:0-1480 GCA_964619815.1 uncultured Clostridiaceae bacterium
TACTGGTCCGATAAGGAAGAAATCGCCAAGAAGTGGAACGTTGACAAGACCTTTGCACCGGGCATGGAAGAGGAAGACAGGAATAAGAAGTATGCAGGCTGGAAAAAGGCAGTCAACAGAGCATTAAAATGGGAAAATGACTAATAATCCAAGGATTAACGCATATATATAAATTAGGTTGCGAGGTACGGGGGGAGGGGCGAACAGTGTCCGCCCGTACATCACGTAGGGAACGGTGCCCTCACCGTTCCGCAGCTTCGAAGCCCCACTCTAACTCTAGTGACTAGCGACTAGTGACTGGAGACTAAAATTCAATATCGGCGCATGAGATTTGGAGAGCCGCACAAGTTAGGCCTGTGGGATGACAGGCCTGGCTTAGTGCGGCTCTGTTTTTCACAGCAAGCTGATTAAGTACGAGGAGGAATGAGAATGTATGATGTAGCTGTAATCGGTGCGGGCATCATCGGCTGTTCAGTATCAAGGGCTCTCTCCCGCTATAAAGTCAAGGCAGTTTTGATAGAAAAGGAGCCAGACGTTGCAGACTGCACAACAAAGGCAAATAGCGCCATAGTGCATGCCGGTTATGATGCAAAACCCGGAACATTGAAAGCAAAGTTCAATGCCTTGGGAAACCCTATGTATGACAAACTATGCGAAGAGCTTGATGTTCCCTTCAAAAGGATAGGATCCCTTGTCCTGGCTTTTAATGAAGAGGACATGGAGACAATAAACAAGCTGTATGTGCAGGGAATAAAAAATGGTATTACCGGTATGGAGATACTGGACAGAGAAAAGGTGCTGGGAATGGAGCCGGCAATAAACAAAGAAGTCACCAGAGCACTGTATGCAGCAACCTGCGGCGTAGTGGGGCCCTGGGAGCTTGCAATAGCACAGGCGGAAAATGCTGCAGAAAACGGAGTTGAAGTTCTGTTGAATAATGAGGTCAAAGATATAAAGAAACAGGAGACAGGTTATTTCATATATACTTCCGCAGGGACAATAGAAGCAAGGTGTGTTATAAATTGTGCAGGTTTGCATGCCGACAGCATAAACAATATGGTAGCACCGGAGAGCTTCAGGATATCTCCCAGGAGAGGGGAGTACAACATTTTTGACAAAAGTGTAGGTGACCTTGTAAAGACAGTAGTGTTCCCATGCCCTTCAAAGCTGGGCAAGGGAATATTGGTATCACCCACAATTCATGGAAACCTTCTTATTGGTCCAAATGCAGAGGATTTGCATGATAAGGAGGCATTCCAGACTACGTCGGAGGGACTGCAGTTCATAAGAGAGGGAGCGGAGCGGTCTGTACCAAATCTTCCATATAATGCGATAATTACAAGCTTTTCAGGACTTCGAGCCAGATGTGAAAGGGATGATTTCATAATAGAGGAGTCAAGTGACGCAAAAGGCTTTATAAATGTTGCGGGTATAGAGTCACCAGGCCTTACTTCCGCACCGGCAATAGCTGAATATGTGG
>CAZUGK010000084.1:1499-16222 GCA_964619815.1 uncultured Clostridiaceae bacterium
AAAGAGATCTGCGGAGGCATGGAGGAGAAGGAAGCTTATAATCCCAGAAGGCGAAGAGTAATAAGATTTAACCGGCTTTCTGAAGCTGAGCGCAAGGAGCTGTCGGAAAGAGACCCAAGGTACGGAAGAGTTATCTGCAGGTGTGAAACGGTTACCGAAGGTGAGATAGTTGATGCAATACACAGAAATGTAGGAGCAACAACTGTGGATGGTGTAAAGAGACGGGTAAGGCCGGGCTCAGGAAGGTGCCAGGGGGGCTTCTGCGGTCCAAGGGTAATGGAGATACTTGCAAGAGAGCTGAATAAAGACATCAAAGAGGTTGTCAAAGATAAAAATGGGTCTTATATACTGAGCCGGCCTACTAAGGAAAACAGGGAGCAGGAGATATAACGAGGCGAAAATATGTCCCCCCCTTCTATAAGTGGCGGGTACCAATTTTGTGATAGGCGGTGGGCATATATCCCCCGCCTCGTTGAAACGCTCGGGTAGGTTTTTTGCAACTGTGCAAAAAACCTTCATTGAAATCTTGTTATAATAAATATCTTTGGGGGTGATATGGTGGAAAAGCAATATGACATAGTTGTAATAGGTGCAGGGCCTGCAGGGCTAGCGGCAGCAATAGAAGCAAAAAAGAACTCGGTTGAAAGGATACTTTTGGTGGAGAGGGCCAAGGAACTGGGAGGCATTCTGCAGCAGTGCATACACAACGGCTTCGGACTGCATATATTCAAGGAGGAACTGACAGGGCCGGAATATGCCGAACGGTTTATAAAAGAACTTGTGGAGCTCGGTATTGATTACAAACTGGATACTATGGTACTGAACATTGACAGCAGCAGGAACATCACTATGGTAAATACCCAGGACGGAGTCAGTGTGGTTTCTGCAAAGGCTGTCATTCTTGCAATGGGCTGCAGAGAAAGGCCTAGGGGGACTCTTAACATACCTGGAACCAGACCTTCGGGAATATTCACGGCAGGAACAGCTCAAAGGTTTGTAAATATTGAAGGCTACATGGTGGGAAGAAAAATTGTCATACTTGGCTCAGGGGATATTGGAATGATTATGGCAAGAAGGCTGATGCTTGAAGGTGCGGAGGTAAAAGCAGTGCTGGAAATACTGCCCTACTCCAGCGGGCTTATAAGAAACAAGGTACAGTGTCTTGATGACTTTGGCATTCCACTGCTTTTTAACCATACAGTGACTGAAATTGTGGGTAAGGAAAGAGTGGAAGGTGTTGCTTTCTGCGAGGTGGACAGCAACAGGAAGGTTATAGCGGAAACAAGGCAGTATATTGAATGTGATACCCTTCTGCTCTCGGTGGGGCTGATACCGGAAAATGAACTGTCAAAAGGTGCTGATGTAAAGCTTGATCCGGTAACCGGCGGGCCTGTAGTGGATGAATCCATGCAAACCAGTATAGAGGGGATATTTGCATGCGGGAATGCACTTCATGTCCATGACTTGGTGGACTATGTAACGGAGGAGAGCAGAAAAGCAGGCAGGAATGCGGCCAAATATGTGAAAGGGCTTGAGATGCGTGAGGATATGGCTATACAGGTAAAGGCCGGCAGCGGGATAAGATATATAGTGCCTCAAATAGTAAGAGCCGGCAATATGGAAGACAAACTTGAGCTTTTCATGAGAGTGGACAATATATACAGAGAAAAGAGGCTTGTTGTAAAGCTTGACGGCGAGAAGGTAAAGTCCGTTTACAGAAAAAGGCTTACACCTGGTGAAATGGAGCATATCGTACTGGATTCAAAGCTTGTCAGGGATAAGGTAAAGGCTCTGATAACCGTAGAAGTTGAAAAAGAGGGGGCATAGATATGGGAAGTAAAGAAATCATATGTATTGTATGTCCTATGGGGTGTCAGGTGGAAATTACCGGAGATGGCAGTCAAGGCTACACTGTAACCGGAAATGCCTGCTCAAGGGGTGAAAAATACGGAATAAAGGAGCTTACAAGCCCTACAAGAGTACTGACTACGACGGTTAAGCTGAAGAATAGCCTTTTAAGGAGGCTGCCTGTAAGGACCGATACGGTAATATCAAAGGAAATGATATTTGCATGCATGAAGGAATTGGACTCTGTTGAAGCAGAAGCTCCAGTCAGGGCAGGAGATATAATTGTAGAAAATATATTGGGCACAGGAGTAAATATTATTTCAACAAGGAGCATTTAACAATATGTTTTGCACTAAACATATTACATTTAATTCAGAATGTGCAAAACATTTTCCTTGGTTGTTATTGAATTCGCACTATACCCTATGTAAATTCTTAAATGCGTTCAATATATGTAGGGGGTGTTGACGATGAAAACATCTCGAGTTACAAGTATAAACATCAGGGCGCTATGTAATGGCGGCAATAACGGACAGTATAGTTATGGTGAATTGTTTGACAACACGACCGATGGAGTTTGTATTGTAAATGAGCAGGGGCAGCTCTGCTACTTCAACAGAGCGTATGAGGAGCTCTTAAAGCTTGAAAGCAGACCCTTAGAGGGAAGCAGCATATATGAATGCAAAAATGATGGAGTGATGCTTAGAGCAATACGTGAAAGAAGAGGCTCAAGGGGTTTGCTCAAAAACAGCAAGGGAAGCTGCAGGGTAAGTGTATCTGCGTCTCCTATATTTTCTGAGCACATTTTCAAGGGAGTAATTGCAATATACAGGGAGGAGCTTTCCGCGCCAACAGATAAGGAGCGGGAGTGTGTAGTGGAGCTTAATCCTTCCAACAAGGAAGAACATATAGATTTTAACGGCAAGTTCAAGGATATAATTGCACACAGCAAAGCTATGAAAAGTGTACAAGGCTTCAAAAACTTCGTCCACCGTACTCATCAGGGGAGGCAGCGGCACCGGAAAAGAGCTGGTTGCAAAGGCCATACATAATAACAGTAAACGATCAGGAAGTCCCTTTGTAGCCGTCAACTGCGGTGCTATTCCCTCCACCCTTCTTGAATCTGAACTTTTCGGATATGAGCAAGGCGCATTTACCGGGGCATTAAAACGAAAAATCGGGAAATTTGAACAGGCAAACGGGGGTACTATATTTCTGGATGAAATTGGAGATATGCCTGTGGAAATGCAGGTAAAGCTGCTTAGAGTCATACAGGAGAAGGAATTCCAGAGAATTGGAGGAAATGACACAATCAAATGCAATCTCCGCATTATTGCGGCCACCAATCGCAGAATTGAAGAAGCTATTGAGAAAGGTGAATTCAGGGAAGACTTATACTATAGAATAAATGTAATACCCATATACTTGCCCTCATTAAAAGAGCGGAGAGAAGATATACCAATACTTGCAGCCTATTTCATAAATAAAATAGGCTCCGAATTTGGAAAGGAGCATATCAGGTTGTCCCAAGAGGCCGAAAATTGCTTGTACAAGTATAATTGGCCGGGAAATGTCAGGGAGCTTGAAAATTTGATTGAGAGATTGATTACTCTCTGCGACAGGGATATTATTGAGCTTTGGGATTTACCCCCGGAAATTTCAAAGCTATATGATATTAATGAAAATTTAAGCTGCAGCAATCTCATAAATATCGGGGAATCGGGGAAAATAGCAACGCTGGAGGAATATGAAAGGGAAATATTGAAGCATGCCCTAAAACAGTTCGGAAGCTTCAATGCTGCCGGGAAAGCTTTGGGGATAACTCATAAGACTGTTGCTACCAAAGCAAGAAAATATAATATAATCGAGGACATGGAAGTTTGAAAGCCACCTTGA
Source organism: uncultured Clostridiaceae bacterium (assembly GCA_964619815.1). Lineage (GTDB taxonomy): Bacteria > Bacillota > Clostridia > Lutisporales > Lutisporaceae > BRH-c25. Next base: position 5,244 of record CAZUGK010000084.1, read on the forward strand.
CATTAAAATTGATTATGATATAATTTATGGAAGTATATATTTTGCAGTAAATATAATTAATAATCTAAAGGCAGTGAAGAGGACAGTAGTAAAGGACGCAATTCAAAGAGAGGCAGTCATTTGGTGAAAGATTGTCATTTGCCAGCTTATGAAGATCACCTCGGAGCCGGGTGGCTGAAACGAGTAAGCCCTTTCGCAAGCATGCGTTATATGCAGTGAGTGATGCGTTATATTTTATTGAATTGATGCATAAACTGGGTGGTACCGCGGTATATTATCGTCCCTTCGGCTTTAGTCGAAGGGACTTTTAATTTATCCAGGAATTTCGAACTCAATATGGTATATACTCTCAGAAAGGATGTTTAATATGGACAAATTCAAATTTCTATCCGACAAACGTGTTGCAGAAAACGAAAAAAGCATATCGGAATACTGGAAGGAGATTGATCTTCTCAATAAGTGCGTAGAAACCAGGGAAGGCAAGAAACCTTTCATATTTTACGAAGGGCCTCCGACGGCCAACGGCAGACCGGGCATACACCATGTACTGGCAAGGACACTGAAGGATACAGTGTGCCGATACAGAACAATGAAGGGTTATCAGGTCAAGAGGAAAGCAGGCTGGGATACCCATGGTCTTCCTGTTGAAATTGAGGTTGAAAAAGAACTCAAGATATCCGGCAAGCAGGATATTGAAAAGTATGGAATAAAGGAATTCAACGAGAAATGCCGTGAATCCGTTTTCAAATATGTCGGACAGTGGCAGGACATGACCGAAAAAATGGCTTACCTCATAGACTTGGAGCATCCTTATGTAACCTATCATAATGATTATATAGAATCAGTCTGGTGGATACTGGACAAATTCAACAAAGAGGGCTACATTTACGAAGGGTATAAGATATCCCCATACTGCCCGAGATGCGGTACAGGATTGGCCTCCCATGAAGTAGCCCAAGGCTATAAGGAAATAAAGACAACTACTGTAATAGTAAAATTCAAAAGAAAAGGCGCGGACGAATATTTCCTCGTATGGACAACCACGCCTTGGACACTGCCGTCCAATGTAGCGCTTACGGTTAATCCGAAAGAGACATATCTTAAAGTGAAGCAGAATGATGAAATATACTATGTAGGAAAGTCATTGTCCAAAAAGGTGCTGGGAGAAGAGTTCGAGGTGCTTGAAGAACTCAAGGGCAAAGACCTGGAATACATGGAATATGAGCAGCTGATGCCTTTTGTAAGTGTTGACAGGAAAGCTTTCTTTGTGACATGTGCTGATTATGTCACAACTGAGGATGGTACAGGTATAGTTCATACAGCTCCTGCCTTCGGTGAAGATGACTACAACACAGGAAGAAGATACGATCTTCCGGTAGTGCAGCCGGTTAATGAAGCAGGTAAATTTACAACTACACCTTGGGAAGGACAGTTTGTAATTGACGCAGATCCTGAAGTAATCAAATGGCTGGCAGTAGAAGGCAAGCTTTTCAAGAAGGAAAAGATAGACCACAACTACCCGCACTGCTGGAGATGCAAGACCCCACTGTTATATTATGCAAAACCAAGCTGGTATATCGAAATGACCAAGCTGAGGGACAATCTCGTGGCTAATAATAATACGGTAAACTGGTATCCGGATTATGTAGGGGAGAAGCGCTTCGGCAACTGGCTGGAAAACGTGAATGACTGGGCACTTTCCAGAAACAGATACTGGGGTACACCTCTTAATATCTGGAGGTGCGAGTGCGGACATATTGAGACTATAGGCTCCAGAAAAGAGCTTGTTGACAGGGCAATTGAAAAAATAGATGAAAGCATAGACCTGCATAGGCCATATGTGGATGATGTGCATATAAAATGCGAAAAATGCGGCGGTACCATGACAAGAGTCAAGGAAGTAATAGACTGCTGGTTTGACAGCGGCTCCATGCCTTTTGCACAGCATCACTATCCTTTTGAAAACAAGGAGAATTTTGATGAACTATTCCCGGCAGACTACATCTGTGAAGGAATAGACCAGACAAGAGGTTGGTTCTATTCGCTGATTGCGATATCAACCTTTGTAATGGGAAGATCTCCATACAAGAATGTACTTGTTAACGGACACTTGGTTGACAAGGACGGTAGGAAGATGTCAAAGTCCCTCGGCAATACCGTAGATCCCTTCGAAATGTTTGAAAAATATGGGGCAGACGCTTTAAGATGGTATCTGATGTATGTGTCTCCGGTATGGTTGACTACAAAATTTGACGAGGATGGCCTGAAGGAAGTGCTGAGCAAGTTCTTCGGAACACTTAAGAATGTGTACACCTTCTTTACGCTGTATGCAAATACCGACAATATAGATCCAAAGGATTTCTTTGTGGAGTACAGTGACCGTCCGGAGCTTGACAGATGGATGCTTTCCAAATACAACAACCTGGTACGGGAAGTTAACGCTGAGCTTGAAATATATGATCTTACAAAGGCCGTAAGAAAGGTACAGTATTTTGTAAATGAAGACCTCTCAAACTGGTATATCAGACGTTCCAGGAGAAGGTTCTGGGAGACAGAGCTTACAGAGGACAAGAAAGCAGTTTACAACACTACCTATGAGGTATTGGTGGGAGTATCAAAGCTGGTTGCTCCATTTGCTCCATATCTTTCAGAGGAAATATTCAGGAACCTCACCGATAATCTGTCAGTGCATGTGGCTGATTTCCCCGAACCGGATCAAAGCCTCATAGATGACAAGCTGGAAGAGAGAATGGACCTTGTAAGGAGCCTTGTAGGTTTGGGAAGAGCTTCCAGGGAGCAGGTAAGGATAAAGGTCCGTCAGCCTATACAGAAGGTATTCATAGATGCAAAATATGAAGAGCTGATATCTTACCTGATACCGCTGATTCAGGAAGAGCTCAACGTAAAAGAAGTAATCTTCGAGAAGGATTTAAACAGATATATGAACTTCAGCCTCAAGCCAAACTATAAGTTTGCAGGCTCAATACTGGGAGCAAAGATAAAGACCTTTGCAAAGGTGCTGCAGGAAATGGACGCGTCAGTGTATGCACCGAAGCTTGAAGCAGGGGAGACTGTGAAGGTTGACCTTGAAGGAGAGACCCTGGAGATAAACAAGGACTATGTATTAATAAGCATAAGTGCAAAAGAAGGCTTCACAGTGACAACAGAAAACAACCTCTTCGTAATACTTGACACAACACTTACAAAAGAACTGATTGAAGAGGGCTATGCAAGAGAATTCATCTCAAAGGTGCAGCAGATGAGAAAGAACAACAACTATGAAATGATGGACAGAATAAACATCTACTTCGACGGAGACGATGAAATAGCAAATGCAGTTGATTCCTTCAGGGACTACATCATGCAGGAGACTCTGGCAGAGAAAGTGGAAAGAGTCACAGACAAGAGCTTTGAAGTGCAGGACCTTAACGGACATGACACAGGCATGAAGGTTGAAAGAGTATAGCATATGGGCAGCCGGATAAATCCGGCTGCTGTTTTTTTAGCCTAATTTGGTCTAATTCAAACTTTGAATGTATAACTATAATATGGTATCATTCTTTTAGAAGTCAAATAATGGGCCAGTTTTATTTGAGGCTTAAGGAAATTTATAACTTGCAGTACATAGTAAGAAGGTGGTTAAATGCTCAAGGTCTTCGAGGTTTGCTTTTACACAGGTGTGATCTTTACTGTTGCATCCTTTGTACTGAGTCATATATCAGATATAGTCCATATAGGCGGACATATTGATGCAGGACACATTGACACTGGGGATATTAATGTAGGGCATGCGGATACAGGCCTTCATATTGACGCTCATACAGATTCAAATATTGAAGTACACGCAGAAGTGACACATTTCTTTACTGTGTCGCCCTTGAAGCCCATTATATTGGCGTCCTTTGTTACGGTATTCGGAGGCATAGGTATGATATGCCTCAACAGTGGTCTGAATGTTGGCGCTGCTGCAATTATTGCAGCTTTATCAGGACTTGCAGTGGCATATATACTATATAGGTTTGTGGTTGTACCTCTTTATATGGCTCAAAACACCAGTGCGGTGCCACAGGCAGAACTTATTGGCAGTATTGCAAAAACCACTCTCGGCATAAGAGGAAGCAGCTTCGGAAGAATCAAATACCAGGCTTATGGTAATACCTACAGCGCCCCGGCAAAATCAGTAAACGGCGAAGATATAATAAGAGGGGTAAGCGTAGTTATTATAGATATCAGAAAAAACCTATTTTACGTCAAAGAAATTAAAGGGGGAATGTAAAAGATGGAGGCACCTATAATAGCTGGCATTATTGTAGCGGTGATATTTCTGCTTATATTGAGCATTTTGCTTATGTGGAAGAGAGTATCACAGGATAAGGCGTTAGTAGTGACAGGTCTCAAAAAAAGAGTTATTTCAGGCGGCGGCGGATTTGTAATACCACTATTGGAGAAAACCGACAGAATCTCATTGGAGAATATGAAAATAGAAATAAAAACCGACGGCGCCTTGACCGAACAGGGTGTTGACATATCGGCTGATGGTGTAGCAGTAATAAAAGTAAAATCAGATAAGGAATCAATACTTTCTTCTGTTGAGCAGTTCAATACAGGCAACGAAAAAGAGACAATCAATGTAATAAAGGACACTGCCAAGGATGTGCTGGAAGGTAAGCTGAGAGAGATAATTTCAAAGCTCACAGTGGAGGAAATATATAAGGACAGGGAAAAATTCGCATCTCAGGTTCAAGAGGTAGCTGCCCTTGATCTGGCAGAAATGGGGCTTGAAATAAAAGCCTTTACCATAAGGGATATATCTGACAGCAACGGATATTTGGAAGCCCTCGGTAAAAAACGTATTGCGGAGGTTAAAAGAGATGCTCAGATAGCTGAAGCGGAAGCTAACAAAGAGACAAAAATTAAAACAGCCGAAGCCAACAGGGAAGGTGAAGCGGCAAGGCTGCTATCAGAAACTCAGATAGCTGAATCCTCAAAGGAAAAGGAGCTTAAGGTTCAGGCATATAGAAAGGATCAGGAGACAGAAAAGGCTAAAGCTGACCTGGCTTATGATATAGAAGCAAGTAAGGTTCAGCAGGAAGTTGAAAAAGAAAAAATGCAGGTTCTCATAGTCAAGAAGCAAAAGGAAATCGAAATAGCCGAGCAGGAAGCAATGAGAAAGGAAAAGGAACTGGAAGCAACTATTGTTAAGCAGGCTGATGCTGAGAAATACAGTGCTGAAAAGAGGGCGGAAGCGGATAAATTCAAAGAAATACAGGCTGCTATGGCGGTAGCCGAAGCCATAAAGCTCAAAGGTATGGCAAGTGCAGAAGCAAAGCGTGCAGAAGGTATGGCAGAGGTAGAGATCATAAGGCAGAAGGGTATGGCAGAAGCTGAAGCCATGATGAAAAAGGCTGAGGCTTATAAGCAATATAATGATGCTGCCGTAACACAGATGATTATCGAGAAGCTGCCGGAAATGGCAAGAGCTATCGCAGAGCCTTTGGCAAAGACAGAAAAGATCGTTGTTGTTGATTCAGGTAACAGTAATGGTGGTGGCGCTGCGAAGGTCTCGGGGTATGTAACCGAAATACTTTCTTCACTTCCGGAAACAGTGAATACCCTAACGGGGATCAACCTTGCCGATATACTTAAAAGGAACGTCAAAGATACCGCAGAACCGGCAAAGAAGATTGAGGTTGAGGAATAAACAGACATCGATTACACCAGGCAGGAGACTCTGGCTGAAAAGGTGGAAAGAGTATAAAAAATAAGGAATACCCGGCAGAATTCAAATATTCTGCCGGGTATTTTCATGCAGGCTTTAACCGGGAATTGCAAACCATACGACGATAAGTATCACAATAGACATGATCCTGGTCATAATAAGATATGCCTCACTGGGTTCAGCATCCTTAAACTTCCACCCCTCGGACATTTTCCATGAAAGCTCAGGGTTTATAATTCCTATTAAACAAAATATCGTGAAAATGAGTTTAATTATGAACATAGCCGGTATCCCCTCTTTTTCAGAATGATTCGTTGTTTTCTTCCGCTGTTTTGGTCTTGAATGTCATAAGTACGCTCCTGCCGGCTATGGCGGACAGTACGATGAAACCGCCTACAAAAGCCCAGGGGCCGGGAGCCTCGCCCAGAGAAAGGAATACCCAGACCGGATTCAATATAGGCTCAAGCACGGGTATAAGTATTGCCTCAAGGGCTGTTACATGCTTTATTGCCAATGCATATAATATATATGCCAGTCCCAACTGGAATATTCCCATTATGGCAAGTACTATCCAGCTTGATGCATCAGGCATAGAGCCGAATATAAACGGCAAGCCTATAATTGCCGTAAGTACATTGCCCCAGAATACTGATTCCAATGGGGATTCATCCTTCTGCCTTCGAAGCAGCATCGTCATGCAGGCATAACAGAAACCGCTAAGTATTGCATAAAAGTTGCCAAGCATGCTGCCTGCCGACATTTCATCAATGAAAAAGAGAACCATTCCGCCGATTACCAGAAAGATAGCAGCCCAGTCCAGTTTGGTAGTGCGTTCCTTCAGAAACCATGAACTCAGGAGAGCTACATAGATAGGAGCCGTATATTGCAGCAATATTGCATTGGCGGCGGTTGTAAGCTTGTTTGCCATCACAAGCAGTGCCACAGTACCTACATAAGTAACTGCACCGCCCAGCTTGTATTTGTTGAACTTCATATTGGGCTTTCTGATTACCGCCAGCATAAGCAGCGCGGAAAAAAAGCTTCGCCCTCCTGCAATTGCAAGGGGATTCAGCTTTACAGACTTGATAAGCAAGCCGCCAAGGCTCCAGAGCAAGGCAGCCGTTATTAGGAATAAAACTGACCTGAATCGGTCATCCTTCATTTTTACCATTATAGAATTCATATTATATAAGTCCTTTCCAAAGCTTCTATAATGATTCTAACAGAAGTACAGGCCTATTTCAATCGGCCGACAGATCCCTTCTTCCTTCCCGGACCTATTGAAGATACGAATACCGGCATGCTGGAGTATAGAAAAAAACAATTACTAAAATAACCCCTAATTGCTATAAAATAGTCATGTAAGTATAAAACAGGCACTAGAGGTAAATGCTTAAATACCCCATAGTGCCCTAATTATGTTAAGGGGGTAGCAAAATGGCGGATTACAGGGAACTTTGGTCTAGCCTTGGGATGGATCTTGAAAAACACGATTTGCTTTGCGCAGCGCTTCCCGAATTATACGGAGGAGTATACCTGACACAGCAAAACAGGCCTGAAGCAATGAATTACTATAACTTTGTTGTTTCAGAGGTACATGGACTTAGAATCAAAGAGCTGGATGACCACAAGAAAGCCGGCGGGAAAGTTGTAGGAACCTTCTGCGTATTTGTACCGGATGAGCTGATACTGGCGTCAGGGGCTATAAGTGTAGGACTTTGCGGAGGTTCTCAATTCTGGATTGAAGATGGGGAAAAGGTTCTTCCCAGAAACATATGCCCGCTTGTAAAAGCTATTGTAGGTGCAAAGGTGGGAGGGACCTGCCCGTACTTCCAATCCTGTGATATGCTGACAGGAGAGACTACCTGCGATGCAAAGAAAAAAGCATATGAAATACTCGGCGAGTATGCTCCCATTCACGTTATGGATCTCCCTCAGATGAAGAGGGACAAGGACTATAAAAAATGGGCCGAGGAAATTTATGAATATAAAGCAAAGCTTGAAGAGCTGACAGGAAACAAGATAACAGAAGAAAAGCTTGCAGAGGCTATAAAGCTGTGCAATAGAAAGAGAGCTGCACTCCAGAGGCTATATAATGCAAGAAAGGCTCTTAACGTTCCCATAAGCGGAAAGGACGCCCTTCTTGTTTCGCAGATAGCCTTCTATGACAACCCTGGAAGATTTATAGAAATGACTGATAAGCTTTGCGATGAGCTGGAAAACAGGATAAAAGAAGGTATAGGGGTGGCTTCGAAAAACAGTCCGAGAGTAATGATAACAGGTACTCCTATGGCAATACCGAACTGGAAGATGCATCAATTGATAGAAGAAAGCGGTGCTGTGGTTGTTTGTGAGGAGACCTGTACAGGGACAAGATACTTTGAAAAAGAGGTCGACGAAACCCAGACAACAATGGAAGGCATGATAAAGGCCCTGGCAGACAGATACCTTAATATAAACTGTGCATGCTTTACTCCCAACAAAGGCAGGGAAGAGGATATCGTAAGGCTGGCAAGGGAATATGGGACAGACGGCGTTGTATACTATAATCTGCAGTTCTGCCACACTTACAATATTGAATACAGACAGGTTGAAAAAGCTCTTAAAGAAGCCGGAATACCTGTCATATTCATTGAGACGGATTACAGCAACGATGACACAGGCCAGCTGCAGACAAGAATAGAGGCATTCCTGGAGATGTTGAAATAGTGGATGAATATAATTATTACATACTTTTCCCGAACGTAAATGAAGGGCTGAAGCTTGAGAAGCTGTTAAAGGAAAAAGGCATAAAATACACAATAGTGCCGACTCCCAGAGAGCTCAGCAAATGCTGCGGCATATGTATAATGTATGAGGCTGAAGATGAAAATGCAATAAAACTGGTTGCGGAAGAGCATGGGATCAAGACCGAAGGCTTCAAAAACCTGCCTAAAAGAAAACCAGCAGTAAAGTTCATATAAATGCAGCTTCAGACAGGAAGAGGAAGAAATATGATCAGTATAGGAATCGATATAGGCTCAGTATGTGCAAAAGCAGTTGCATATGACGCGGGAATAATAGGAAAAATCATCATGCCCACCGGCTGGAATCCTAAGGAAACAGCACAAGAACTGTATGGAAGGCTGATCTCCGGGGCTGGAATTAAAGAAGAGGAGATAGCTTCTGTAGTTGCTACCGGCTATGGCAGAGTATCTGTATCCTTCGCATCGAAAAAGGTTACCGAAATAACCTGCCATGCAAGGGGAGCAGCATTTCTGGATTCTGAAGCCCGGACAGTTATCGATGTGGGCGGGCAGGACAGCAAGGTGATTTCAATAGATGATAAGGGCAATGTGCTGGAATTTATGATGAATGACAAATGTGCAGCAGGCACGGGAAGATTCCTGCAGGTCATGGCAAACGTGCTTGAGACTGAGGTTGATCAATTGGAGCTGCTTGCTGCCGGTTCCGAGCCGAGGGACATTAACAGCATGTGCGCGGTTTTCGCCGAAAGTGAAGTAATCAGCCTACTTTCACAAGGGGCATCCAAGGAAGCAGTTGCTTCCGGTATTCTGCACTCTATATCCAATAAGATAACACACCTTACAAGCAGGGTTGCAATAAAGGACAGGGTGCTTTTCACAGGAGGGGTATCTGCAAACAGCCTGATAAGGGAGATACTCTCAAAGAAATTAAAGTGCCGGGTTGTGACTCACAAGGATTCGCAATTTGCAGGAGCAATAGGCGCTGCAATTATAGGATTTGACAAATGAAAATGCAACAATTTCAAGAACGTGGTACCCCCACGTTCTTTTTATATGAGAATACCTCACCTCATATCATATATCGGTGATTTTTATGTCCATGTTTGTAAGATTATGACGGCTATTTTAAGTTGATATCTGCCGCCATATAGTCAAGACAAGGGATACAGGATAATTCCGGTGCCAGGGAAAGTACTGAAAAAGTACCTTTAGCTATCCGGAGTATACCATATAGTGTACTTATCGCAACTATGACGCCCCATATAAGGCATACAAATTTTAAATTTTCGAGTTTTTCAGCGCTTTCTCTGGCACCTAAGGCTGCTAAAAAATGTTTGATAATTTTGGCAAAGCATATTAATGTATAATTGGGGTGATTTAGTAAATTTTTTTAATGGCATAGAGTTTGCATGTTTGTTAATGGAGGTGATTAAATTGTATAACAATTTTTTGAACCGGGTACAGAGCAGTCCGATTATTGCAGCGGTTAATGACCAGGAAAAGCTTAATCCGGCAATCCATTCTCCCTGCGAGATAATTTTTCTGCTCTCCGGAAGTATATTTAACTTGAAGGAAATTGTCGATCAGTGCAAAGAACAAGGTAAGTGCATATTGGTTCACCTTGATCTGATGGAGGGCTTATCAAAAGATGCAACTGCATTAAAATACTTGCATTATTGCATCAAGCCTGATGGAATTATTACAACCAAAAGCAATCTTATAAAAATAGCAAAAGATATAGGCATGTTTTCCATTCAAAGGCTTTTTATTCTCGACTCGCTATCTTTGGATACAGGAATAAAGTCCATACATTCAACAAAGCCGGATGCCATTGAGATATTGCCGGGTATTATGCCGAAGATCATTCAAACAATCCACCACGAAACTCGGATACCGTTGGTTGCGGGTGGGCTGATCGGAGATAAAGAGGATGTAGTCAATGTGCTGAAGGCAGGGGCGGTAGGGGTTTCTACCAGTAAGAGAGAGATATGGTATATGTAAGATAATTGTTAATTAGTTAACGATTATCTCTTTTTTTGTATAGTATATGTGCATAAATGAAATTTTAAGTCAAGCCTTTATCGTGCCCTGATATTTTCTACCAAGTATATGCATAAAATATGTCGTAATGTTGGGAAAAAGCACCAACCATAAAGCAACTTTTATCAATATAATCGAAAAAGATAAAAATAATAATATGATTCATCAAGTTTCACGATAATAGAATTGGGAATTTTAGCAGTTTAGCCGTTATTTTATGCTTGCTTGAAATACTAATATTTAAAATATTCCAAATTTGGCACACAGCTTGCATATTAGATGGTACAGGCTTAATTATTTTACAGAAGTATCAGTCTCTGCCGATTTTACTATTTTAAGAAGGGGGGTGAAATAATGAAACATTTAGGGACAATACTAGGAACTTGTATAGCTGGTATGTTCGTTATGAGCGTATGGGGTGCTTTCGCAGGAAAATACGGTATAGCCGGAGGATGGTTTTCAGGTTTTGCTAT
>CAZUGK010000084.1:16232-17103 GCA_964619815.1 uncultured Clostridiaceae bacterium
GAACAATGTGGTTTTTGAATCACTATGTAGGAATTATTAACAATGATGGTGCTGCTGTTGACCAGGCAGTGGGTATTGGTGTGGCCGGATTCATGAGAGTCGTATTCATAGAAGGTGCACAGGCGGGAATTGACTCACTTCCGACATTATCGGTGGTTCTCCTTGGCGGGCTTGTTGGCGGAATCACAGCTGCAAAGCTTCAGCAGTATTTGGACAGAAAGGCCAATAATTAAGCTTTGTTTAACTTAATTAGGTCTTGGCTTTGTATTAAATGTGAAGGGAGGTTTTGAAATGACTATACAGAATGTAATCGCTACATTTGCTGGCGGGTTTATATTCCCGTTCCTTATTTCCATGTTATGGGGAAGGATGGTTAAGGAGTGGGGAGCTATAGGCGGTTGGATGGCAGCAGGCTTTATAGTTGGGACAACCTGGACCTTGAACCACGGCGTAGGCTTGATATTCCAGTCAGGCGCAGCATGGGTAGATATGGCCTTCGCAGCAGGGATCGGCTTATTTGCAGGGTCGGTTGTGACCGGTGGTAAATTGAATAAGGGTTTGGTAAACGTGTTCTTTGCAATTATCGGCGGTACGCTGGGCGGCTTCATATTATCCTGTCTTCCGCGATAATCGTTATAAAGGATCGGCACTTTAATATAAAGTATTGATCTTTGTTTTTCTTAGGAAGTAGGTTTAATGGGAAATAAATCAAAAAAGGGAGGAAATGCAATGGGCAAGTACATATTGGCATTAGACCAAGGCACCACCAGCTCGAGAGCGATTGTATTCGATAACGACGGAAAAATCATAAGTGTGGCTCAGAAGGAGTTCACTCAGATTTATCCGAAGGCCGGCTGGGTTGAGCATGATC
>CAZUGK010000085.1:0-17053 GCA_964619815.1 uncultured Clostridiaceae bacterium
ATTATGTGCATGAAATTGAGGAGAAACTCGCTATATTGGAAGCGTATATCGATACGGAAGAACAGCCGGAGGCTTTAGCAAACTTAATGCTGATAAAAGAAACATGGGAGGATATTGAATCGCTGTAAGGACAAATAGGCTATAGGTTTATTTTCTAAACCTATAGCCTACACCGCTTACTGTATCAATGTACTTTTTGACACTGGCGGTATCATCGAGTTTTTTTCTGATTGAAGCAATGTGCATATCGACAGTGCGCGTTTCGGGGCTGTAGTCTACTCCGCCAAGGGCATCCATGATGGATTCCCGTGATAAGACTTCACCGGCGTTAGATGCCAGTAGAGCCAGGGTTTCAAATTCTTTAAAAGAAAGATTGATAGCCTTGTCGTTTCTTTTAACCAGTCTTTTCTTCATATCAATATTCAGGTCACCGAATACAAGACTTGAGCCGAGGTTTGCAGTTGCCTTCTGTGTCCTTCTCAGCACCGTATTCAGCCTGGCGATAAGCTCTCTTTGATGAAAGGGCTTTGTGATGTAATCATCGGCACCCATTTCAAGGCCGAGGACAGCTTCGAGCTTATCATCGTTTTCAGTAACAATAATGATTGCAATAGAGTTAAGAACGGGATGGTTTCTTATTTGTTTCAGTATTTCCAATCCATTGATATCGGGGAGGTTCAAATCCAAAAGGACAGCATGTACCTCATGCTTTTTCAAGTGGGATAAGGCATCATTTCCGGTTGTTGCCTTGATAATGTAGAAACCGTGCTTTTCCATTGTTGCGCAAAGAATTTTAAGTGTGATAGGGTCGTCCTCGATAACTAAAACGTTTTTCATTAAGCGTCACCCCTCTCGGAAAAGTTATACATAAGATATGCTATTAATATGAATTATAGCAAAATTTGACTAAAATTACAAAGTATTGGTATAAATATAATATAACCAATATCATTGAATTGGGGTGTAAGAATGAAAGAAGAAAGCAAAAATGACAGCATTTTTAATAATAGGCATACTCCCATGCTGATAATTGATAGCGAGACAGGTGAGATCAGGGATGGAAATCCTGCAGCATGCAGTTATTACGGATATGACAGGGACAAGCTTCTTAAGCTTAATATTTCCGACATAAACACTCTAGATCAGGAGCAGATACATGAAGAAATGGAGAAAGCCAAAAGAGAAGACAGGAAATACTTCAGATTTAAACATAAATTATCCAATGGTGAGATTAAGGATGTAGAAGTATATAGCGGCCCCATATTCATAAACGGAGAGTTTCTTCTGTTTTCAATTATTCATGATGTTGAAGACAAGAGAGAAATGGAACGTAAGCTGAAGGTCCAGGAAACTTATTTTGAAAGCCTGTATGAAAACTCCCCGGAGGGGATAGCAATACTTGATAACGATTACAGGATAATTAACATAAATAATAGCTTTGAAAGGATATTCCAATATAGCCTTGATGAAATAAGACATAAAAGTATAACTGAGGTAATCTGCGAAAAAAAGTTTTATGATGAATCCACCTACTTTAAGGATAGTATAAACAGAGGGGAATTCGTAAGGAAGGAGACAGTGCGAAGAAGGAAGGACGGGACTCTTGTAGACATATCCTTTTTGGGGTACCCGGTAATTTCAAATGGTTGTCAGATTGGCGTTTATGGAGTTTATGAAGATATAAGCAAGATAAAAGAGGAGAAGAAGAAGTATGAGGAACAGCTGAAGAAGGCTAAGCTCAAAGCGGAGGTAGACAGCAAGTTCAAGTCTCAGTTTATAGCAAATATGACACACGAAATACGCACACCGATGAATGGGATAGTAGGGATAATAGAGCTTTTGGAGGATACACAGCATACCAATGAACAGAAGGAGTATATCCGACTTCTGAGGTATTCGGCAAACCGGCTGTCTTCGCTGATAAATAATGTGCTGGATATATCAAAAATTGAAGCCGGGAAGCTGGAGCTCAGGAATGTAAGGTTCAGCATTAAAAGCCTCCTGAATGATGTAGCCAGATACTATAAGATTCAAGCAGGAAGAAAAGGCTTGGATCTTAATTGCAGCATAGATCAAGGTTTACCGGATTTTCTTATAGGTGACCCTGATAAGCTGATCCAGGTACTGCTCAACTTATTGTCAAATGCTGTGAAATTTACGGAAACAGGACATGTTGATATTGATGTGAAGGTAGTTAAAAAAGCTGAGAATAAAGTAAGTATTCGCTTCAGCATCAGTGATACCGGCATAGGTATCCCTAAGGAAAAAATCAGGCGTATCTTTGAAGACTTCTATCAGCTGGAGACGGTAAAAAACAGAAAGTATGGCGGCACAGGCCTAGGGCTTTCCATATCAAGAAAGCTGGTACAACTGATAGGAAGTGATATTATGGTTGAATCCGGATTAGGGAAGGGCAGCACCTTCTCCTTCACGGCAGAGTTTCCGGTTCCGGAGCTTCAGGACAATTCCGAAGGCAAGAGGGAGGATAGTTCCAAAATCAGCATGGACATACACCCGGTGCTGAACATACTTGTTGTAGAGGATGAGAGCGTCAATCAGAAAATATTGAAAAACCTTCTGGAAAAGAACAAATATAATGTAACTGTTGCAGAAAATGGGGAAGAGGCACTGAGGGTATTGGAGAAAAGATCCTTCGATGTAATCCTGATGGATATATATATGCCTGAAATGAACGGCTATGAAACTGCAAAGCTGATCCGGAAAAGAGAGACTTCGACCGGGCATTATACGCCAATAATCGCAATAACGGCAGCTGTGCAAGAAGGGGACAGGGAAAAATACCTGGAAGTGGGAATCGATTGCTGCATTGCAAAACCTGCAGGAAGGGACCAGATATGCAGTGCCATTGCGGAAGTATTGAAGAATCGGAATAAGCCGATGGTGGTATGCCTGGAGTCACTTGTTGAAAGGTTTGAAGGTGACCATGAATTACTGAAGGACATCATAGCTGAGGTTACAAGCAGCGAATATGAAAAAGAATTCTTCGGAGGGTTGGAGACTTATATTAAAAATAGAGATTTTGAAAAAATGAGCAATCATATACACAGGTTTAAGGGAAGCATATCATATTTTCATGCGGATTCAATTAACAGCGTTTTGTATGGTATAAAAGAATGCTGCAAAAACCAAGACCTGCCTGCAATAGAAAAGCTGTTCCAAAAGCTGGAGCTTGAGTATGCAAGATTAAAGGAATGCCTTATGAAATACCGGGCAGACAAAAAATAAGAAGAACATGGATATATCCAGGTTCTTCTTATTTTTATAACGAGTAGGGGTGGCTGATCCATCCCCCTTTTTTTATCAATAAAAATTATCTAGTAATAAATTTTTTTACATAAATTTTACAAAATCCGTCAGCATTTTTACATGGCTTATGTATATTAAATGTAAGTTTATTCAATACAAATCCGTTAGGGACAACTTTATTGACAGGAATCAGATCGGAGGGACGGGTATGAAAGCTGACAACATATATGACAGTATTTTTAACAATACTCATACTCCTATGCTTATTATTGACAGTGAAAGCGGAGAGATAGTGGACGGTAACCCAGCAGCCTGCAGCTATTACGGGTACAGCAGAAGAGAGCTCCTGCAGCTGAATATTGCCGACATTAATACATTAAACCAGGAAGAGCTGCAAAGAGAGATGGAGAATGCCAGGAAAGAGAACAGGAAGTATTTCAGATTCAGGCACAAGCTGTCCAGCAGCGAAATAAGGGAGGTTGAAGTTTACAGCGGCCCAATAGCGGTAGAATCCCAGTCTTTGCTGTTTTCTATAATACATGACATTCAGGATAAAAAAGAGATGGAGCAAAAGATGGAGCTGCAGGAAAGCTATTTCAAGAGTCTTTATGAGAACTCGCCGGAGGCTATAGCAATACTGGATAATGAATTCAAGATTATTAATATAAATCAAAGCTTCGAAAGAATATTTCAATACAGTCTTGATGAAATAAAGTATAAAAACATTACCAAGGTGATTTGCGAAGAGAAGTTTTATGATGAATCCACGTATTTGAAGGACGGAATAAAAAGAGGAGAATTTGTAAGAAAGGAGACGGTGCGGAGAAGGAAGGACGGAACCCTGGTGTATGTATCATTCCTCGGGTATCCTATTATGTCAAAGGCTGAACAGGTTGGAGTTTATGTAGTTTACTCGGACCTGACCAACGTTAAAGAGAAGGAAGACTGGATAGAGATACTTACATGCAAGGACAGCCTTACTGACTTGTATAACCGTGAATACTTCATAAACAAGCTGAATAATGAAGTCCTGAGAAGAAACGCGGGTGCTGAGTTATGCAAGGATCTTGCAATTATATTTCTGGACCTGGATGACTTTAAGGAGATAAACGATAACCTGGGGCATTTGGCAGGGGACAGTGTTTTAAAGGAATTTGCCTCCAGGCTGAAAGAAAGCATAAGGGAGTGTGATATAGCTGCCAGATTCGGCGGGGATGAATTCATAGTGATGGTGCTTTGTGTAAGAGATTATCTGGAAGTAGTACACATAGCAAACAGGATTATCGACGAGACTAACAAGCCATTTGTGATTGACAGCATTGAACTGAATTTGACAGCGAGTCTGGGCATAGCCAGATACCCCGAGGATGGAACGGACTCCAATACTTTAATCAGGAATGCTGATATTGCAATGTACAAATCTAAGGAAGGAAAGAATAAAAAGATTACTATCTATGAATCTTCGCTGGATGAGGAATTAAAAGAGTATTACAGGATTAAAAACAATCTGAGAAATGCCATTGCAAATGATGAATTTTTCCTGGAATACCAGCCTATAATAGACGTTGAAAAGGATCAGATAGTAGGAGCTGAAGCATTATTAAGGTGGAAGCTCAACGGAACAGATCTTATACCTCCTCTGAAATTTATACCCATAGCAGAAAAGAACGGATTCATGCAGTCCATAGGGGAGTGGGTGCTGAATGCAGCGTGCCGGCAGAACAAGGTGTGGCAGTATAATAGCAGCAGACCAATATTTGTATCGGTCAATGTATCTATAATCCAGTTGGAACAGCAGAATTTTTGTGAGGTTGTAAAAAAAGCTTTGGAAGATTCGCAGCTGCTGCCGGAATATTTGCAGTTGGAGATAACCGAAACGATTTTTACAAAAAACTACGATAAAATTGTGGAAACAATAAAGGCAATTAACAAATTAGGAGTTAAATTTGCTATAGATGATTTTGGGACAGGCTATTCCTCTTTGGGACAGCTCAGCAGGCTTGAGATAACAAAGCTCAAAATTGACAAGACATTTATAAGCGAAATAAATGAAAGCGAGAATAAGAACAAAATTGTTAAGGCCATAATATCTTTGGCAGACAGCCTAAGCCTTGAATTGATTGCAGAGGGGGTGGAAACAAGAGAGCAGCTGGATTTCCTCATTAAGAATGACTGCAAAATGGTGCAGGGTTATTTATATAGTAAGCCCATAGATGCTTGGACAATTGAAAAATTTTTTTAATTGAGGTGAAGCGGTATGGCGGATATAAATATAATAATGGATGAAATCGAGGTATTAAGGGAAAGACTATCGAGTCTGATCGAGTCAAGGGGTGAACTATTGGATCCGGAAGTATTAATGGCCAGTGTTTTACTTGATAATGCGTTAAATGATTACAATAAATTCGAATTTACGGACTCAGGTGCAATCAATAACCGGAGTCATATGCTGAACAGTTTGTAGTAAACGGTCATACCGCTTTACTATATGGTGGGGTTGATTTTAATATAAAAAACAAAAGCGCATGATCATACTTGTCTTACGGCAAGTATGATCATGCGCTTTTGTTGGCTGAACATATTATTTAAATTGGCAATTCACAATGTGATAGATTTTCAGGATGCGTATTATGAAGGAAGAATTATAGAGTCAAAGCAGGTCTTAAGGAACTTGTTCCTGAACGGAAAAATAGCCGGACCAACTGCAAAAAGGCTTAAAAGGCTTGAAAAGATCATATTTGACAGGATACACCCCTTGCAGAAGGGCAGGGTTGATAAAATAGTCAGGCTGGTTCAAACCCTTGAAGGCCATGAGTTTGACTATAAACTGTTTGGCCGCCTGCTGTCAATCAAAGAGTCCGGTGAACTCCGGAAGAAAGTGAGAAGGTTCACCGAGGTGCACAATTTGGATATCTACAGGATGCTGCTCAATGACAAAAAGCTCTTTTTCAAACTGGCTCACGACCTGGAGCTTCCGGATAATATTGAGGCTATTCTGGATACCACCTGCGACAATCTCAAAAAAGGCTTTATAGAATATGAGGATTGTGCACCCCTTATGTACCTGAAGCTGCAACTTGAGGGAAATGAAGCATTTACTGAAATAAGGCAGGTGGTTATAGACGAGGCACAGGATTATTCTACCATGCAATACCGGATTTTCAAGCTGCTATTTGGAAACAGCCGCTTTACGGTTTTGGGCGATATCTGCCAGTCTATTGAAAAGGAGGGAGAGTTACTGTTATATGACGAAGCTGAGAATATACTTGACAAAAAAAATCCATTAAACTGTTCCTGAACAAGAGCTACAGGTCATCCCAGGAGATAAGCGCATTTTCACATGGCATATTGAAGCAGCCTCAAAGCTATATTTGCTTTGAAAGGCACAGTGCAGAACCGGTGGTCTCGGGCAATGCCGACAGGGAAAGCATGGAGGCAGAAATTGTTAAGAGTCTCAAAACCTACATTGAAGAAGGGTTTGAGACTGTCGCGGTCATCTGCAAGACAGCAGAGGCTTCATATGAGCTGTATGGCAAAATTCGGGACCTTCCGGGTATAAAGCTTATTGATGCCGAGAACAGCCAGATAGAGAAGGGAGCAGTGATAATTCCCTCATACCTGGCCAAAGGACTGGAATTTGACGCTGTGATAGTGCATGATGCCTCTGATGTGAACTACTGCACCGAGCTTGACAGGAGGCTTTTATATATTGCCTGCTCAAGGGCACTGCACAGGCTAATGCTATTATATTACGGAAATAAAAGCCGGTTTATATAGGGCCACCCAACTCCCACCATAATTTACATAAATGGTTTTCAACATCTTTGTCGAATACATTATGTAAACCATACAATAAAATCGTAATATTTTAAATTATGGTGGGAGGTCATTTTATGTGGTTTAAGAAGCTTTTAGTTTCCGGCATTCTGTGTACAAGCATAATAATAGGAAGTACCGTCGGCACTTATGCCCTGGGCACAGCCTATACAGTACAGAAAGGCGATACATACTGGATAATCAGTCAGAAGCTGGGTGTGCCCATAAATACTCTTATGGCGGCAAATAATGCAACTCAAAGTACGGTTATATATCCGGGACAGAGCATAGTGGTTCCGCAATATAAATTGTATACCGTTGTATCGGGAGATACATACTGGAAAGTCAGTCAGAAGTTCGGAGTTGATATAAACAAACTTTTAAGCTTGAACGGAGCAAATGAAAATTCATATTTGTACGCAGGGCAGCAAATAAAAATACCGCTTGCCAGTACAGGCACAACACCTTCAACAGGCACCCAGCCGTATATAACCTATAAGAACTATACAGTAGTAAAAGGTGATACCTACTGGAGCATTTCAAACAAATTCGGGATTCCTCTTGCTGAATTGCTGAAAGTGAATAATCTGAGCCAATCGGCCTGGTCTAATATCGGCGACGTTGTAAAAATACCGGTGCACAACGTGCCCATTAAAAGCACGCCCGGACCTCAGTATGGAGAAGCTCTGGATTGGTGGACGGAAGCACAGTACGTCATTCCGGTGGGAACTGATTTTGTAGTTCAGGACTTCAATACAGGGAAATCATTTTCTGTAAGGCGAACAACAGGCTCAAATCACGCCGACTGTGAAACGCTGACTGTAGAAGACACAAAAATAATGAAAGAAATATGGGGCGGAAGCTTCAGTTGGGCGAAAAGACCCGTACTTATCAAAATTAACGGGCGAAAAATTGCAGCGAGTATGAGTGGAATGCCTCATGCAGGAAACGACAGCTCTGCCGCCGGAGTCTGGACAAGCTGGAGAAGTGGAGACTATGGAGCCGGAACTAATTTTGACTGGATCAAAAATAACGGTATGAACGGCCATTTCGACATACACTTCCTGAACAGCACCAGGCACTCGGATGGAGCGGTGGATACGGGACACCAGGCGAACATAAGAACTGCAGCAGGCTTGAAATAATAATGAAATCAAGGCGGTTGGCAATTGATTGCACAACCGCTTTTTTCAGGCTAATTTTCTTTTTCCAACCCTGCAACCTTGAATGGTCCGAGTAAAAACAGCTTTGAAAGAATCAGCGCCATATCCTCCGGAGATTTATCCATGCCGCTTTGGATCCATTGCTGGATAACTCCCAGGTGGGCTGATAAAACATATGATATGAAATATTCTTTGGGAACCTTTATATTTTCTGCCTTAAATGCCTTTATCATTTTCTTTTCAAACAGGCTGGTTTCTATCAGTTCCTTGATTTTCATATGAAATTTGGGATCACCCTTTGGGCCGAGGATAGCCTTCATAAACTTTGAGTTCTCTTTGATATATTCAAAGATATTTATCATAAAGGGCATAGGTTTGTCCACTGAGTTCAGGTTATTTACAAATTCCGTGCTTACTGCGTCTATATTGCGCGTATTGTTTATGCTCTCCTGAAGCTCTTCGATAACCTCATTCTCAATCTTCTCCAGCAGATCATATTTGTCAACATAGTGCAGATAGAAGGTCCCCCTGTTGATATCGGCTTTTGTGGTAATGTCAGTTATTGATATATTGTTGTAGCCCTTTTCTTCAATCAGTTCAGACAAAGCATTTCGTATCAGCTTTTTCGTACGCAGCGCCCGTCTGTCTTTAGTCGATTTCAGCATTTTATCATTTCCTCTTTTCATTCTTTCCTTATTTCCGCTTATGAAATATACTAAACATATATATAAAAAGTGTTGATTAATAGACACTCTGAATTCTGTTGCCTATTGCTTTTGTGGTTACACACATTATAATATGTTTATAAGCATTTAATCAACATAGTGTCCATAGTATGTATTGAAAATAGTGTTTTACTTGCTTGCGCAGTGATAATAAAGCCGTGGAGGTGGGCACAGCGTATTTGCTGTGGGTTATATGAATAATCTGTTTCACGTAGGCATTGATATCGGTTCTACAACAGTGAAAGTAGCAATTTTAAATGATAATAAAGAGATAGTTTACAGTAAATATGAGAGGCATTATGCGGATATCTGGAAAAAACTCCAGGATATACTCCATGATGCTTACAAGAAGCTTTCCAATGTACAGCTGACTGTAATGATTACCGGCTCCGGCGGGATGAATATTGCGAATACTATGGGTGTTTCTTTCACACAAGAAGTTGTTGCAGCAACAAAGGCTATCAAAACCTATTACCCCGAGACTGATGTAGCGATTGAACTGGGTGGAGAAGATGCGAAAATCACTTACTTTAGTGATGGGATAGAACAGAGAATGAACGGTACTTGTGCTGGAGGCACAGGTTCTTTTATAGATCAAATGGCTACCTTGCTGAGAGTAGACGCATTGGGGCTGAACGAGCTTGCCAAGAATTACAAGGTGATTTATCCTATAGCTGCCAGATGCGGAGTTTTTGCCAAGACAGACGTGCAGCCGCTTCTGAATGAAGGCGTAGCAAAGGAGGATATTGCGGTATCCGTACTGCAGGCTGTTGTAATTCAAACTATAAGCGGCCTGGCATGCGGAAGGCCTATCAGGGGAAATGTGGCATTCCTGGGCGGGCCGTTATATTTCCTTTCAGAGCTGAGGAAACGGTTTATTGATACCTTGAAGCTAAAAGATAATCAGATAATTTTCCCTGAAAACTCGCAGCTTTATGTAGCAATCGGAGCAGCCTTATCTTCTTTGGATGAAGAATGGGTGCCTTTTAAAGCCTTGCTGAACAGCTTTGAAAATAAAGAAAATGTTTGTGTCGGTGAATCAAACAGATTAGCACCGCTTTTTTCTAATGAGAAAGAGTATGAAGAGTTTAAATCAAGGCATAGCAGAAGCTCCGTAAAAAGGCACGATTTATCGGCCTTTGAGGGAGAGTGCTATTTGGGGATAGATGCAGGCTCGACTACTACAAAAATAGCACTTATAGACGGTGAAGGAGCGATCCTTTATACCTACTACGGGAGCAATGAGGGAAGTCCCTTGAAGTCCACTATTAAGGCACTCAAAGAGCTTTACAGGCTTATGCCTGAAAAGGCGAAAATAGTAAATTCAACGGTTACAGGCTATGGGGAAGGTCTTTTGAAGGCGGCATTAAATGTAGACATCGGTGAAATAGAAACAATTGCCCACTACAAGGCAGCGGATTTTTTCTGTCATGGAGTAGACTTTATACTGGATATCGGAGGTCAGGACATGAAGTGCCTGAAAATAAAGGATGGAGTAATTGAGAGCATACTTTTGAACGAGGCTTGTTCTTCAGGCTGCGGTTCATTCCTGGACACCTTTGCAAGCTCGCTGGATATGAAAATAGAAGACTTTGCGGCAGAAGCTTTAAAAGCAGAAAAACCGGTCGATCTTGGCTCAAGATGTACCGTATTTATGAATTCAAGAGTTAAGCAGGCGCAGAAGGAAGGCGCTTCAATAGGAGAAATTTCTGCCGGCTTATCCTATTCAGTTATAAAAAACGCTTTATTTAAGGTCATTAAAGTCAAGAATCCGGAAGAACTGGGCGAAAGAATAGTTGTCCAGGGAGGCACCTTTTATAATGATGCAGTGCTCAGAAGCTTTGAACTCCTATCCGGCAGAGAGGCCATAAGACCGGATATCGCAGGGATAATGGGTGCGTTTGGAGCTGCCCTCATTGCAAGGGAAAGACATGAGGAAGGCATGCAAACAAGCTTGCTCGGTGAGAGCCAGCTTGACGGCTTTAATCTTAAAACTGTTGTTTCCAGATGCGGACGATGTTCAAATAACTGCCTGCTGACCATAAACAAGTTTGGAAACGGGGAAAGCTTTATATCAGGGAACAGATGTGAAAGAGGAGCCGGCAAGGAGAATTGTCACAGCACTCTTCCAAATCTTTATGATTACAAATATAACAGGATTTTTAAATATAAACCTCTGGACATAACACAGGCAAGAAGGGGTACTGTAGGCATCCCCAGGGTTTTGAACATGTATGAGGATTATCCCTTCTGGTTCACTCTGTTTACTGAGCTGGGCTTCAGGGTGGAGTTGTCGGACAGATCCTCCAACAAACTGTATGAGAAGGGAATTGAAACAATACCTTCAGAATCAGTATGTTATCCCGGAAAGCTGGTACATGGGCATATTATGAATCTGGTCGAGAAGGGTGTGAAGTTTATTTTCTATCCTTCCATTACCCATGAACAGCGGGAGCAAAAGGATGCCGACAATCATTTTAACTGTCCTATAGTTGTTTCTTATCCTGAGGTAATAAAAAACAATATAGACGTTCTGAGAGAGCAGAAAATATTGCTTATGAAGCCGTTCCTGCCTTATGACAATGAGGAAAGGCTTATTGCCCGGCTGCATAAGGAATTTAAACCGTTTAAAATCAGTAAAATGGAAATCAAGGAATGTGTATGCCTGGCATATAAGGAGCAGGACACTTTTAAGAAGGATGTTCAAAAGGCCGGAGAGGATGCGCTGAAGTTTATCAGGAAGAACGGAGTCAAGGGAATAGTGCTTGCCGGAAGGCCGTATCATATAGATCCCCAGATAAACCATGGCATACCGGAGATGATAAATTCACTTGGTATGGCAGTTCTGACGGAAGACTCGGTATCGCATCTCGGACACGTTGAAAGGCCTCTCAGAGTAGTGGACCAATGGGCATACCACTCCAGGCTCTATGCAGCGGCAAGCTTTGTAGCAAAACAGAAGGATCTGGAGCTGGTGCAGCTGAATTCCTTTGGCTGCGGCCTGGATGCCGTTACAACCGACCAGGTGCAGGAAATACTCAGCGGAAATTCGAAGATTTATACAACCCTAAAAATAGATGAAGGCAATAACCTTGGAGCGGCAAGGATCAGGCTTCGTTCCCTCAAGGCAACAATTTCGGAAAGAGAAAAGAACGGGTTTGAACTTAAAAAGGTAGACAACAGGTACAGGAAAATTGAGTTTACTAAGGAAATGCGGGAAAAACACACTATTTTGGTACCACAGATGTCTCCTATACATTTTCAGTTCCTGGAGGAGGCATTCAGACTGTCCGGCTACAACATGGTGGTGCTTGCATCAACGGATGTCGGAGCGGTAGATGAAGGCCTGAAGTACGTAAACAATGATGCCTGCTATCCTGCAATAATTGTCATAGGACAGCTTATTGAAGCTTTAAAGTCCGGCAAATATGATTTGAATAATACTTCAGTCATGATATCTCAAACCGGCGGAGGCTGCAGAGCCACCAATTATATAGGCTTCCTACGGAAGGCCCTGAAGGACGCAGGTTTTGAAAAGATTCCCGTAATATCCCTGAATGCCGTAGGTATGGAGAAGAACTCAGGCTTTAAGCTTACTATGGATCTGCTGAATAAAGCATTTATGGGGCTTATATACGGTGACCTGTTAATGAATGTGCTTTATAGAGTCAGACCTTATGAAAGGATTAAAGGCTCTGCCAACGAGCTGTATGAAAAATGGGCTGATATATGCAAGGATTCCCTGAAGTATGCAAATAGAAAGGTTTTCAGGCATATTATCAAAGAGATTGTAAAGGAATTTGATGAGCTGGAAATAATCAACGAGGTTAAGCCGAAGGTAGGGCTGGTTGGAGAAATACTTGTCAAATTCCATCCGACAGCAAACAATAATGTTGTAAGCATAGTGGAGGCCGAAGGGGCAGAAGCAGTAATGCCGGGGCTTACGGACTTCCTGCTGTACAGTGCTTATGGCTTGAACTACAAGTATAAATATTTATCGGGAAGTAAAATGTCTCAGATTTACGGCAATCTCGCAATTAAGGCTATTGAATACTATAGGAAAGCTTATAGGGAAGCATTATCCGGCAGTTACAGGTTCTATGCTCCAAAGACAATAGAAGAGATAGCGGAAGGAGCCTCAACGGTTGTGGCTTTGGGCCACCAGACCGGAGAAGGCTGGTTCCTGACAGGTGAAATGGTTGAGCTTATCCGGAGCGGAGTCAAAAATATCATCTGCATGCAGCCCTTTGCCTGCCTTCCAAACCATGTAACCGGAAAAGGAATGATAAAAGAGCTGAAGCGGGTTTACCCAGGAACCAACATTGTCGCAATAGATTATGACCCGGGAGCAAGCGAAGTAAACCAGCTGAACAGGATAAAACTCATGATTTCCACAGCCTTTGACAATATTGAAGGCTTTAGGGCACATAAAGTAAAAGCCTATGTCCCGGAAGATTTCGGACAGATGCATGGAAGTGTAAGTATATAGTGAATGGTGCCTCACCGTTCACTATTTTTTCGCCATAAATAATAAAGATATCCATTATTCACATAATAATCAGTAGAATTTATTTATGTGGTGTATGTTGTCATGTGCGTCTGAAAGGAGTGATTGAAATCAAAACAAAGGCTTTAACTGTCACATTGCTTCTGGCAATTCTTATTATAGCTATTTCATGCACAACCGGAAGCATAACCGATAATGAAGGAGAGCCATCTTCAAATATCAGTACCGCACCAAGAAAAGATATATCCCTGCGTTTTGCAGTTATGGCCGACTGCCGGGGATCAGACAGGGGGATCAATGAAAAAGCGGTTGTAAAAACTCTGGAAAACATAGAAAAACTGGCACCCCAGCCACAATTCGCAGTCATGCCCGGTGATTTGGTAGAAGGCTCAACCGGTTTTTCTGAAGAAAAAACCCAACTGCAATACTTTAAGGACACGATTACCAAATATTATCCCATTGGCTTCTTTTACCCGGGTTTTGGAAATCATGAAGCAAGTGCCGGAGCAAAAGGCGAGCAGGCTTTTGAAGAAGTTTTCCCGGAAATTGAGGCGAATTTTCTGGAAGGATATCATAAGACGGTATATTATTTTGATTACAATAATGCCAGGTTTTATATGCTGAACTCGAATCATCCCGGCGAGGACCATATGATATCAGACACACAGCTGAATTGGATAAAAGCAAATTCAGACCCGGCATGTAAGTATAACTTTTATTTTTTTCATGAACCTGCCTACCCGACAGGCGCCCATGTGGGAAGCTCTCTGGATGTAAACAAGCTGCAGCGGGATAAGCTATGGGAGATTATTGACAGTACCGAAAGCCCAATGGTCTTTTGCGGCCACGAGCACAACTACACCCGGCGCCATATAAATTCAGATTTTAATGAAACCGTGAACGGTCGGATCTTTAAATTCAACAAACTTATCTATCAGGTTACCACAGGCACTTTTGGAGCACCAATATACAAGGATTATACCAACAAAAAGAACGTAGACATACCGCCTATCCCGGAATACCATTTTGCAGTAGTGGATGTTAGTAAAAGTAAAGTCAGGGTTACAGTCTATAATCTGGATGAAAAGGTGATTGACAGTTTTGAACAGTAAGAAAAGTGGCGTTTGTCCAGGTTATTATGCCTATCGGTCTTATTAACCTTATAATCTTTACACCCGATATCCAGGATATAGTATAAATTAACTCTACATAATTGTGCACGAAATGTCGGATACGCACATTTGCTTTCTGCTATTCTATTGTTGAGAGAGGAGGTCATAAGATGGATTTGCTTGAAAAAATGAACGGGGCACTAAACTATATTGAAGAAAACCTTACAGAGGATATTGACTTCAAAGAAGTAGCAAGGCTGGCCTGCTGCTCGGAGTATCATTTCAAAAGAATGTTCTCTTTTCTGGCAGGAGTAACATTATCGGAATACATCCGTCGCAGGCGCCTTACCCTTGCAGCCTTTGAGCTAAATAGCAGCAGCATAAGGATAATTGATGCCGCGGTCAAATACGGCTACAGCTCAGCAGACTCCTTTACAAGAGCTTTTCAAAGCCTGCACGGTATAACACCGTCAGAGGCCAGAAGCAAGGGCCAACCCCTAAAAGCTTTTCCACGGATGACCTTTCAGCTATCAATAAAAGGAGGAAGCGAAATGAACTATAGAATAGAAGAAAAAGAAGCATTCCGTATAGTCGGTATTATGAAAACGGTACCTATAATTTTCAACGGAGTCAATCCTGAGATTGCAGCCATGTATCAAAGCCTGAATGAAGAGATGATAAAAGACCTCAAAGCACTTTCCAACATCGAACCAATGGGAATAATCAGCGCATCCACCAACTTTTCAGAAGAAAGGATGGAGGAAAAAGGCGGGCTTGACCACTATATAGGCGTGGCAACCACCAGGGAGTGCCCCGACAACTTCGCACAACTGGAAGTCCCAGCCTCGACCTGGGCCGTATTCGAAGCAGTAGGGCCTTTCCCCGATACCCTGCAAAATGTCTGGGGACGCATCTATTCAGAATGGTTTCCGTCCTCAAGCTACGAAGCAGCAGAAGGACCGGAGATATTGTGGAATGAGCAGAAGGATGCCACTTTACCGAATTTCAGAAGTGAGATATGGATACCGGTAGTGAAAAGGGAATAGGGTAAGTAGATAGTAGCGAAGGCAGCACAAATTGCTGCCTTTTGTATTTTTTCGTTATTCGTTCAGGATATTTTGTAAAATATGGAGGGATTTTGGATAATTAGTAGAATTTATTATTAAGATTAATATGAATTTTATTTATTCCGGAGTGGTGCCGATTTGATGCAATATGTATAGTGTATATATTGAGAAGGCAAATTTGGTACCTAACAAATTTTTTCTGACAATATAAAATTAAGTTAAGGGGGAATATCAAATGTCAGATGAAGCTATAGTGTCAGAAGTTCCAAATCCTCAGAAAACATAGCAACTGAAGGTAAGAAAAAGAGAACTATTCGTTCTTTTCCTGCGTTATCTTATGAAGAAAGTTTGACAATTGCAAATGGCATTTGGAAATACGCTTCTGGCCAAAAAATTAGAAGGATTACGTTGTTTGATCAGATCGGAAAATCACCAGAAAGTGGTCCGAGTAGAACATTAGTTACTTCCTCTGCTAAATATGGTATTACTACAGGTGGTTATCAAGCTGATTATATAGAATTAACATCAGATGGTACTGTTGCTACAAATCCTGATGAAGAACCAACTAGACGTGCAGAAGCCAGCTATAAATTGGCGATATGTAGTAATGTATATTTTACAGGGCTATATAATCAATTTAAGGACATGAAAGTTCCAGCGAACTCAGTATTGATAGATTTTCTTAAGGAACAAGGACTTGATGAAGAAGAATGTAAAAGAGGTGTAGAATTATTTATTATTAATTCGAAATTTATAGGTTTAATAAAAGTATTAGCTGGGTCAGAAAGGATAGTGGCAATAGAACAATTAATTGAAGAATTAACTGTGGCATCTTCATCTAAGACTATTGAAAAACCAGTGACTCAAATTGTTGAGCCTACTTTTAATAGTAGCTCAAATAATCCAGTAATAATGGAACCCACAAGCTTAAAGGAAGATAAATGGAGCAAAATATGCTTTTATATAACTCCAATTGGTGAAGAGGACTCTGAACAGCGAAAGCATTCTGATTTATTTTTGAGTAGTATTGTTGAACCAGCTTTAAATGAATTCAAATTCTCAGTTATAAGAGCTGATAATATTAGTATACCGGGTATGATAACATCACAAATTATTGAGCATATAATAAATGCAAGACTTGTAATTGTAGACTTATCATATCATAATCCAAATGTGTTTTATGAGTTATCATTAAGGCATACCTTTAACCTTCCTACTATACATTTAATAAGAAAGTGTGATAGTATACCATTTGATTTAAACAACTTCAGAACAATTACAATAGATACTTCAAGCATTTACACACTTGTTCCACAGTTGGAGACTTATAGGACTTCTATTGCTAGTGGTACTACCGCAAGGTAACACAAATAATTAAGTATAAATCAGGCTACAT
>CAZUGK010000086.1:0-1262 GCA_964619815.1 uncultured Clostridiaceae bacterium
TCCCCGAACCTGAGGGCCCCATAAGAGAAACAAACTCCCCTTGATTTATTGCAAGATTAACATCCTTTAATACTTCTATACTCACTTCACCCAGCTTGTATGTCTTACATAAGTCAAATGCTTCAATAATGTTTTCCATGCTCCCACTTCCTATTCATATTTAATGGCTTCTATTATATTTAGCTTCGAAGATCTCAGGGCAGGCCCGACAGATGCAACTATGGTGATGACAATCCCCCCAACCATACAAGCAGCCAAAGAAATCCATGAAATCTGTATGAAATCCTTCATAGAGCCTCCTAATGCTTCTATCAACTTTTCTACATTCATTATGAGAAGCAAGCCGATTATAATGCCTATCAAGCCGCCTATTAAGCCTCCGGTAAAAGCCTCTATAAAAATCATTTTCAGAGTCTGCCTTTTATTCATCCCTACTGAGCGCATAATAGCCAATGAACGCTTACGATCAATAAAGCTTATTATCAAATTATTGAAAACACCGAAAACGCAAATAACCAATGCCATGATCCCAAAGCCCTTGAATATTCCCAGAATTTTGCTATTCCCCTCCATGCTTTCTTCCATCATTTGTTTCATCGATCTTACCCATGGATTTTTGTTTTTAAACTTTTCCTGTATGTTTTTTACTACCTCTTCCACATCTTTATTTGTTTTTATATATATCTCGCTGTAGTCTTTCACCGACATATCAGATTTTAAATAACGCTCACCAATAAGCGCATATTTGCCGTCAAAACGGTTTGATTCAATAAATCCTACTACTTTATACTCAAATATACCCTTTTCCGCTTTTAGTTTCAGATAATCTCCCTTTTCAATTCCATATTCATCTTTAAATATATTTGTAACAATGATATTTCTTCCTTCATCCAATTCTTCCACCAGCTTTTCTGCTTCACCCTCAATATCCAGGTTCATATAATCAAGTGTTTTAGCCTTATTTACCCCAAGTATGCCTCTTATTTCAGCATTTTTTCCCACAACTTGAAACTGGCCGTATTTTTGATATTCCCCATATATATCATAAACTCCATCCACGGAAAGCAGCCTGCTTTCTGTGGAACGATCCATAGGCCAGGACCAAAAAGATATATCATATTTGTTATCCTTGAAGTATTTTACCGTATCATTGACTATGCTTTGGCTCAATGTATTAATCATAAGAAGTACTGAAATAGATATACCCAATAAGATAATATTATTCAAGCTGTTTTTGTTATCCCTTAAGTTCTGAGCAGCCA
>CAZUGK010000086.1:1272-1926 GCA_964619815.1 uncultured Clostridiaceae bacterium
CCCACATATATGGCTTGAAATATCTTTAGAAAACTATTGGTAATATAGGGTACAAGCATTACAACAGCAGGCACCAGTAAGAACATGCATATAATACCCGTAGCTATTGCCATATTCTCAGGTACAACCCTAGGCCCTGCAATGCCTATAGCTAAGAATAATACCCCCAGTATAGTTTTCCATCGCTTCTTCTTAACTTTTTTCTCTATGGAATTCAATACAATATCCCTTATTGGAATCTTAGCCACCTTTCTAATGGGCAAAAAGGAGCTGATTAATGCCAAACCCAAACCAACACCAAATCCCATAAGCAATTGCCCCGGAGTATAATAAGCCTTGAAATTAACATTTGATTCCCATATAGGCGTAATTTGCCTTAACATAAGCTTTAAGACGCTTATTCCCAGAAAATCTCCGAGTGTGCCTCCTAAAACACCATATACAAAACTTTCGGCCATTAAAACACGGTTTGTCATTTTCTTGGTTGCGCCGATGCTGCGAAATGTCCCTATTACAGGAAGGCGTTCAGCCATGATTACTTTGAAGGAGGTATAAATTATAAACATGCTTAAAATCAGGACAAATGCAACAATAACCAGGAACATTGCAGATATTTGCTGGGTTTCACTCTTTAGCATTGCCTTTGATATGGTA
>CAZUGK010000086.1:1936-7702 GCA_964619815.1 uncultured Clostridiaceae bacterium
CTCAACCCTGCACATGGGATAAGCCTTTGAAAGCTCCTCCACCATCATATCCTGATTGGAAGAATCCTCAAGGCCTACATATAATACATGTACCTTGCCATTGTTGCCGTAAAGCTCTGCCATTGTCTCTCTTGGAACAATAATATATGTGCTCTGCCCATCCTCTGCAAAAGGACCCACAGGCTGTGAAATTCCCGAAACTATAAACCATTTTTTGAACCCCTGCATATTAATTCCCATTGAATCACCGGGTTTTAAGTTGTATTTTTCTGCCATTCCCTTTCCAATGATAGCCTTATTACCTTTGAAAGGGCTTAATTGGTGCTGCTGGTCCAGTATTATGGGATTCATCTTCTCCAGGTCTTCCAGGTTGATACCTTGTATTTCTATTTGGACAGTTTCGCCCTTTGCCTTATATTCTCCACTCCCCCACACCATACCGGCAGCATATTTCACCCCTCCCTGGTAGTTATCCAGCAGGTTGGGGGAAATAACGCCTGTTTTTGATTGTTCACCTGCGCCTATTGTAATATCGGAATTGCCGATATATTTTCGCATTTGCTCCATAATCATCATCTCCACTGTTGTGGAGATAGCTGTTGATGCAAAAAATAAGGCCGAGGATAGTATAATAGAAAGCAGGATTAAGAACGTCCTGAGCTTTTTCTCTCTGATATTTCTGAGTGTGAATTTAATAATAATAGACACTTGTTCACCTTCTGTTCACTTAATAGTCCATTAGTATATACGTACAATTTTGGAAAATTACTTCCTTTTTTGCACTTTTTATACTCATAACATATTATAACTTATAAATGTCAATTGATGGGTATATTACGACACATGTTCATGTAAATAAAAAGAGATTGTGGTAAGCCTATTATTTTCCTGATTTGTTATACACGGCGTAAGCGTCATCAATGTTGTATTGCTCTGATTCATGATTGCTCTCTGCTCCTGCCGTCACAAGTAAAATAGGGGTCAGGCTTGAATTATTTCAAGCCCGACCCCACGTTTTCCACCTCAAGGCTATATCTGAATATCGATTGTTCTTCCTTGATTTGCTACACCTTTTTTTAAGCGTTCATTTGCTGTTTCATAGCTGTCTTCCGAAGCTGCAGGCTTATTACCGCCTGCAGTTTGTGTCTGAGCTTTATCCCCTGCATTGTCAACAACCGGGTCTTGGTTTTTATCTTCTTCATAATATGTATCATTTTTGTTTGAAGCAGTCTTATAATCAGGCTTCATTTTTTCCATCTGCTTTTGCCTGATTTGTGCATCAATTTCATTTATCTGCTCAGTCAATCCCTCGATCCTTTCCTGCTTCATTTCCATATCCATTTCGCTTTGTTTCACTTTATTAATCTGTTCCTGAAGCCGCATCTTATATTTTTGAAGATAATAAATTTCTTTATCGACAGGCGAAGTCGCTATTAAAGCAAGGTTGCTGGATGAAACTCTGCTAACCTCCATTTTAGCACGACCCTTTCTATTATTTGCATTTGCATTAATTTACTTATCTTATTAAATATATCGTACATTTCTCAGAAACATTTAGTAGTTTCTAGAAAAATAAGACTTCTATGGTGCCAGGGAAGCCTCCGAAAGTGGTCAAAGAACCCTTTCCTCAGTACCTATGCCTATACTTATGCTTTGTAAGCATCTCAATGTCAAATATAAGGCTCCTCAAATCCTTCTGCTTCTCCTCAAGATCTTTCCTCCGGTATTCGTAAAACAAAGCAACGGCCAAAATAACTAACTGTGCTGCAATAAAAACAAATCCCTCACTAATGCTGCCAAACATAAAAAAATCATGCATGCCCCATACCCCCTTGCCTCGCAAGCTGGATACAACTAGTACTTTTTATCAACACAATCATAAGGTTTTACATTACTATTAAGTGTTATGTTATATAAGGTATTTCCGCTATTATCTACACTCTTAGTCGTTGATACAGAAAATTTCATCCCTTTAGCCAAATAGTCAAGATATATATAATCTATTTTATTTTTTACTTTTAGCGGAATTTCGGGTTCAAAAGTTTCTCCTTCGGTTGTAATTATTTGCTTTTGATCAATTAATATCCTAACAATTTGGTCTGGTTGGTCTTTTTTATAAGAGAATATTAGCTTGTCTAGGAGATAATATAATTTGGAGACAAAACCAAAGGCTTGAGAAACCTGTATTAATGGGTTTTTTGTTCTATCCTCTGCAAGACTCTATTAAAACCTGCATTACCCCACCACAAACCATACCTTCATCTTCAGCAATATCACCTGTCATGTCAACGTCTTGGATTTTATAGCCTTCATCCCTGATTATATCGATGGCTGTCCTTATTACTGCTCCTTCACTGCATCCACCGCCAATGCTTCCCATAGTCCTTCCATCCGGCCATACAAGCATCTTCGCGCCTGCTTTTCTCGGAGTTGAACCTTTTGTAGAGATTACTGTAACTATGGCTTTAGCTCCGCTGCCGGTTTTTCCCAGTTCCGTCAGAACCTCCCGATCAAACTCCGGCCAATTTATCTTTTCACGTGAAGTATGTGTGTTTGATGCAGTAGTAAGCCGTTTATAGCTTATAACCTGGGCTATAATGGATATTGCTATCTCCTCAGGAGTTATTGCACCTATCTCCAAACCTATTGGTGCATTAACCCCGTCTATTTTTTCTCTGGGATACCCTTCACTTAAAAGCTGTTCTTTTACACTTTGAACCCTGCGTTTTGAACCTATCATACCTACATATGCAGTATCATACTTTAAAACCTGCCTCAGACAAGTTATATCATGTCTGTGACCGCGAGTTACAATCACTGCAAAGGCGGATTTATTTAAATTAAGTAAGCCGACGCTTTTCTCAAAATTCTCACAGATAACTTTTTCAGCATCAGGAAATCGCTGCTTGTTGGCAAACACAGGCCTGTCGTCAGCGACCGTCACTGAAAATCCTGCTTTTGAACCGAACTCAACCAGTGGTTTTGCAATATGCCCACCCCCCAAAACAATCAAGCGGCTTTCAGGGAAATACGGCTCAACTAAATATGCTGCCCGGTCTGTTCCTTCAACAAACCGGAGGTTTCCGGATTTCAAGGCATCCACTGCGTTTTCTAAAACAGTATCATCGATATTATCAGATGACTTGCAGTTATCCAAAATATCTTCCCCAAGTATATCCTTAGCCGTATATGCAGCTTTTCCAGAATTCTCTTTTACTAAAGCTGTGATAACTACAGCCTTCTTACCTGTATTCAATCTATCAATTACAGTTTTATAGATACTCGTACTTGTCATATGCTCCCCCCCTTCTTTTTATTGTAATATTCCACTCACCATAAATCAATCTCTCAGAAATTTGTCACATGCTTTTATACTATCATAAAAGTGTTACGAATGCCTTAGAAAGCATTGGGGACGGTTTGCTTCTTTACCTACCACTACTTTTGCAAAATAAAGGATAGGCACTATTCAATACCTATCCTAAGCAAATTTATTAGTTTATGCATTTTTCATCGATAATATGCAACAGAATACTGGAATACTCCCATATTAACCTCAATAATTCTCATATTGGCTTGATATTAATGATTATCTAGAATTAATTGTTGCAAATAAATAGTCGTCAATACATTCTCCTATGTGGTCAAGTATCAGGTCTTCCGCACGCTTTTGCAGTTCTCCTTTTCGAACATACTTATATTGAACAGGCATATACTGGCTTATAAGTGTTTCTGGAATTTCAGTCGAATCCAGATTTTTTACCAATTGCTTTATTGAAGCCTGAACCTTTGATTCATTCAAATAATACCGGCACCTGTCAGAAAGGCTGAATGCTCTGGAGAACCTCAAATATGCATCATCCCCGTGATAGTGCTTGACCCAGTAACCGGGATTTTCGAGCATTGCCTCATCCAGAGTTTTTCTATAATTGCTTAATACTATATTTCTATCTCTGAATATTTCTTTTTCAATGTTCTCAAGTGCAAATAAAGACTCTCTAAGATAGTATGTCAAAGCCGGACCTACTTTCAAAATGGCAATGCCGTCTTCTACCATTCTTCTGAGATTCTCTTTTGTTTGGTAGTCCGTTGAATGCCCTTCAAAAACAAACTTTTTATTATTTTTTATGAATGCGCTAAGTCTCTGCGCCTTTTCACGGTCGTAATCAAATACTTCCGAATCGCCGAATTCCACTCCCGGCTGAACGACAAGCCCCAGTACCCTTTCCCATGCATCCAGCAGCTTTCTTTCTTTAAATTTTTCGTTGAACATTTGTACTGTTTTTTCGCAATCTTCTGCAGAGGTAGCCGAAATGCTGTCTTCTGCTTCTTGGGCACCACCAGGAATTGGCACTTCACTGCCAATTATATATACCGGAGGTATTGCACCAGGATCCTCAGCCTTTTTTCTTAGATACGCATTTTCTGCAATCTCACAAAGAAAAGCGCCCCTAGAAGCAATCAACGCTTCATCCAGCCTGACAGAGGTATCATCATCCGCCAAACGCATGCTTGTATCAATATGGATTTTTGTGAAACCTGCCTCTACATATTGTCTGACAAGTTCAGCCGCTTCTCTCATTGCATGTTTCTCATCCATATTGGTCCATGTCAGGGGACCCAAATGATCCCCTCCGAGAATCAGTTTATCGAGGGGGAAATTTTCTTTCTTCGCCAGATTATTTACATATCTGTAGAAATCCGAAGGCGTCATCCCTGTATAGCCCCCATGCTGATTCACCTGGTTTGCAGTGGATTCAATCAGTAAATAAGAATTGTATTTCTTGACTCTTTGCATTGCAGCTTTAAGAACATACTCATTGGCGCTGCAGCATGAGAAAATGCCGGAGCTTACTCCTTTTTTCTGTAAACTAACAATTTCCTGAATGTGATGCATATTTTATCCTTTCCGAAAAGAAAGGCTAAAAATTTCTTTTTAGCCTTTCTTCATCTATATATGATTTGAAATCAAACTAAATTATTTAAGGAATTTGTCAACATTTTCAGAGGTAATGAGCTGGAACGGTACATCATATCTTTTGTCAACCTTTTCACCTGCAGCAACTTTAACTGCAACGTCAACAGCTGTTGTTGCCTGGCCATTGGCATCCTGCAGCACAGTACCGGAAAGACGTCCTTCTTTTACAGCTTTCAGAGCATCCGGAATTGCGTCTGTTCCAATGATGATAATTTTCTTGTTTTGGGATTCAGCTGCCTGCAATGCGCCCATTGACATGTCGTCGTTTTCAGCAATAACAGCAGCCAGATCGCTGTATTTTCCAAGCCAATCCTCAGTGGTTGCCATTGCCTTGTCTCTGGACCAGCTGGCAGAAAGTGTAGCTACAGCTTCAATACCGCTGGATTTCAGTATTGTATTTTTAAGTCCTTCGTATCTTTTAATCTGAGCGCTCTGACCCATTTCACCTTCGAGTATGGCAATTTTGCCTTTGCCGCCGAGTTTATCGTTCACAAAGTTTCCCATGATTTCGCCGGCTTTGACATCATCAGAACCGACATATGAAACATAATCAGTACGGGTAGTTTCAGTATTGACTTCGATAACAGGAATCTTTGCTTCGGCAGCGAGGTCAAGAACTTGTGCCGATCCATCTGCGTCCTGCGGATTTAAAATAATAACGTTAACCTGCTTTGCAATCAAGTCTTCAGCCTGTGAAATCTGCTTTGCGGTATCAGCCTGTCCATCAAGTAAATACAATGTTGCGTCCGGATACTTTTCTGCTGCATAAGCTTTGATAGCTTCACCAA
>CAZUGK010000086.1:7712-16721 GCA_964619815.1 uncultured Clostridiaceae bacterium
GCTTGTTGGAATATGTGTCTGACATTGTTTTCATCAATACGCCTATTTTGTAGCCGCCTTGCGATGTTGATTTTTCAGTGGTGGCCTGGCCTGCTGCACCTGCTTGATTGCCAGACTCAGTTTTGTTTGCTGCACAGCCTGCGATGCTAAAGATCAGTGCTACCATCAAAACCAGGGAAATTACTTTTTTCATATTATTTTTCCTCCTCTTTTTTATATCTACTTCTTTTATATTTACTTCGATTTCTTTTTTGAAAAGATATCAAAGCAAACAGCGCCTAAAATGATGAGCCCTTTAATGATTTGCTGATAATATGATGATACGTTCAAAAGATTCAATCCATTATTCAATGTACCGATGATCAATATACCGATCAAAGTTCCGCCAATTGTTCCACTCCCTCCGGCCATGCTAGTACCGCCAATTACTGCTGCTGCTATTGCATCTGTTTCATATCCCATTCCAACCGCCGGCTGTCCTGAGTTTGTCCTGGAAGCAAGTACTATCCCAGAAATCCCGGCTAAAATACCACTCAGAATATAAACCTTGACCAGGACCCTGTTGACCATTACGCCGGAAGCCATCGCAGCTCTTGGGTTGCCGCCGGTTGCATAGATATGCCTTCCGAATTTCAGTTTTGAGAGAATAGTATGAGCAATCAGCAAAATCACTAAAAATATTATAATTGGTGCATATCCTTTTCCGATTACTCGAAAGCCCTCTGATGCCAGAGTATATGGCTTTCCGTTTGAATAAACATAGGCAAACCCCCTGGCAATTGTCATACCTGCCAATGTTGCAACAAACGGCGGAACACCCGCATAGGCTACAAAGGCACCGTTCATCGCTCCAAACAAACCACAGATAATAATACCAGCCAGGACTGCAAAAACAACATTTTGGGGATTTGCCATCAGCAGGCTTCCGGTTACTACGCCGGAAACCGAAATCAATGACCCGACAGTCAAGTCTATACCGCCGGTCATGATAACAAATGTCATTCCAATTGCTATGATTCCGTTTACAGCTACCTGTCTCAAAATGTTAATTGCATTTTCTGTTGTCCTGAATGTAGGTGATACCGTAAGAAGAATAGCCCATAGCACTATCAGTACAAGTAGTATTCCGTATTTTTTTAAAAAAGTCATTGTTGATGTATAACTGGTTTTCATATGTGTTTCAAATCCCCCTTTATATTTCTTTCAATGCACTTTTCAGCAAATTGGTTTGAGTTACCTTACCTGATAGTATATCTTCTCTTAAATACTCTCCCGTGATGCATCCTTTAGATACGACGAGGATTCGATCACTCATACCAATGACTTCAGGCAATTCGGAGGAAATTAGAATGATTGCCATACCTTGTCTTGCCAATTCAACCACGATTTTGTATATTTCATACTTGGCACCAACGTCAATTCCTCTGGTGGGTTCGTCAAGAATCAGTACCTTTGGTTTTGACAGGAGCCATTTGGCAATGACGACCTTTTGCTGGTTTCCGCCGCTTAAAGATCCGGTAGCCACTTTGCTGCTGGAACATTTGATTCCCAGCGTTTTTATATATTCCTTTACATGCTGATTCTCTTTTTTATTGTTGATAAACAAGCCTTTGAAAAGCCTTTTCAGATTAGGAAGCGTAATATTCTCTTTGATAGACCTGCATAAAACCAGTCCGTAGAGTTTACGGTCTTCGCTGACCATAACTACACCGTGGTTAATTGCATCCCTTGGCCATTTCACCTTGATTTTTTTCCCACCCAGGTATCTTTCTCCACTTTCCGGTTCGCTCAAGCCGAATATAGCGTTCATTATTTCACTTCGTCCTGCACCTACCAGCCCCGAGAAACCAAGAATTTCACCGGCCCTGACATCAAAACTCACATCCTTGAACTGGTCACCCATTGAAAAGTCTTTGATGGAGAGCACGATATCCCCCATGGGAACTTCTTCCTTGGGATAAATATTATCCAGAGTCCGTCCCACCATCATTTCTACCAGCTCATTCTGTGTTACATTCTCAGCAGAAACTGTCTTGATGTATTCTCCGTCACGAAGGACCGTAATTCTATCGGAAAGATTCAACACTTCTTCCAGACGATGAGAAATATATATGATTGAAACATCTTTCGCGGTTAATTCCTTTATCAGTGAGAAAAGCTTCCGGGATTCTTCATCTGACAAGGATGATGTGGGTTCGTCCATAATAATTATGTCAGCGTTTTTTCGTACCGCTTTAATAATCTCCAGCATCTGAATCTGGGCAATGGGAAGCTTTCCAACTTTTGTTCTTGGATGATAGTCTATCCTGTATTCCTTCAATATAGCCTCAGTCTGCCTATCCATTTCCTTGTCATTCAGTACACTGCCACTCATAATTTCCTGTCCAAGAAAAATATTTTCAGAAATCGTCATATTTGGCAGCGGCGCCAGCTCCTGGTGTATCATAGCAATACCGTACTTTTGCGAATCCGCTACGGAACGGGGTTTAATTACTTCACCGTTATGCAGAACCTCACCCTGGTCAGGGATATACTCTCCGGTAATCAGTTTCATTAGCGTCGATTTGCCTGCGCCGTTTTCTCCGACAAGAGCATGAACCTCACCAGGAGTGATCTGCATACTAACACCCTTTACGGCATAAACCCCAGGGAAACTCTTTTGTAAGTTTCTAACTTCCAAACGATAATTAGCCAAAAAACTTCCCCCTCAATCTTCATAATCATGAATCATTTGATTGACTGTTTGTACTGAGATATTTCCTTCCATGGGTCCAAATGCAGCAGTATTCAGCGCCCCGGCTGCAGCAGCCATACTTGCAGCTGTTACAAGGTCCTTGCCTTCAAGTAATCCACAAATGAATGCAGCATCAAAGCTATCCCCGGCACCGGTAGAATCTACAACTTCAACCGGATAGACTCCTTTTTTGAAGCTTTGGGTTCTCGTATATACCGAACAGCCTTTTGAGCCGTTCTTTAACACAATAATCTCCATCTCTGGATTCTCAAAACACTTTTCGATTGCCTCTTCGACGGTACACTTTTGTGTGACCAGGAGAAGCTCTTCAACACCTGGAAGGAATACATTCGTATTTCTCATTATCTCCTGCACGGTTTCAAAGACAGAGGCATCCTTCAGGAGCTCTTTCCTGATATTGGGATCAAAGGATACTTTTGCGTTAAGCTTTTTTGCTATTTTCATCGTTTTGACAATCTCTGCAGCAAATGAAGCCTTGGCCATGAGCGAGCAGCCCATGATATGAAAGAACTTGATTCCCGTTAGGTCTTTTTCCTCTGGCGCTTTGGCGTCAACCGCCGGAGTATTTCCCATATGAAAAATGAACTTCCTCGAACCGTCGGAAAAATAAGTAACAAATGCAACACCGGTGGCAAATGTATCACCGACGATCACTTTGGAGCAATCAACGCCGTCTTTTTCAAGCCTGTCCAGCAAGCAATCCCCAAAATCATCATTACCGACTCCGCCAATTATTGCTGAACTGTGTCCCAGCCTGGCAACGGTATCAATGAAGATTGCAGGTGCACCACTAGGGAACGGTCCTTTAAACAAACCCGCTTCATACAAACTGACATCTACCTCTGTTCGCATGATTTCAACAATCATTTCTCCCATGGTCCATACTTCTGACATTTTAGCTTTCCCTCTTTTCAAACTGAGATCTCAATAATCTAAGTGAAGACGCAATTTTGCGGTCCATCTCCTCCACGCTTGCACCTTCGCTTAAATCACGCCAGACTTTTATATCCTTTCCGACTTGTCCTCCCTGGTAATAGAATGGTTCCATGACTACACCCCGGTCAAACCCAATGTCTCTCAAAGCCTTTCCGATTTCACTCCAGGGCAGTGATCCCTCGCCAGGAAGCTTTCTATTCCCTTCGCCGACATGGAGGTGCCCGAGCTTATCCCCTGCAAAACGGATCGCATCGGGGATGTTATCTTCTTCAATATTCATATGGAAGGTATCCAGAAGGATTTTTACATTTTTATTGTCAACTTCTTTACAGAAATCGATGCCTTCTTTGCATGTGTTCATAATATGTGTTTCGAAACGGTTTACCACCTCAAGGCACATTTCAATATTGTAAAATTCTGCGACTCTGCCAAGTTGCTTTACACTTTCAACACCCCTTGCCCATATTGCGGGTTTATCCAGATCCGAAAAATCATTCGGCCAATAAGTGTACTGGACACCGACCAAAGTCCTTGAATCCAGTTTATCCATAGCTTTCATGATATCTGACAGAAATTCGATTCCTGCCTTCCGGATTTCCGGGTCGGCAGCTGCAACATCCTTGTCTTTAGCCGGACCTATGTTGCTTGTAATAGTCAGACCTAGTTCTTTTGACAGAGCCTTCAAACTGGCTAAATCATTATCGGACATATATATAAGATGCCCAGCCCCAACTTCCAGTATGTCAAATCCAAGATCTGCAACTTTTCTTGCGGTCTGGAAATAATCACAAGTCCATTCATTGCCCCAATATGAGTAGAGAGTACCAAATTTCATTTTGTAACCGCCTTTCCTGGTTAATTTTCACTTTGATATATTCCGTAATATTTTAAAGACGCTCATAAAATAAAGCCTGAACCTTACAATAACCTGCTAACTTAGCTTTATCAATGTAATCAAAAAAATAATGCTTACATTCGGAATTGTGTTCGAGCTTATTTTATAGCAACATTATAGCACAGCATTTCTCAGTCTACAATGGTTTAATAAAAAATTTATGTACGAGCTCATTTTTCCTGTAATAAGCATTAACTGTTGATTTTATTAGTTTTTACTAAATTATGATATTGCAAATGCAAATATTTCCTTAGTATTTGTGCACGTATATATTATTTTGACACATGCATGTTCTTATGCTATAATTTATTTATAATTGTGTTAATTAGTTATTATATCCATTCACATAAAATGCTGCAAAAAGTAGCGGAGGTGTCTCGTGGCTGTAACAATAAAACAAATTGCCGAGCTAGCCAATGTCTCCCGCGGTACAGTGGACAAAGTGTTAAATAATAGGCCCGGCGTCAAAACTGCAACAAAAAATAAGATCCTCAAAATAGTCGAGGAATTGGATTACAAGCCGAATTATCTTGGCAAAGCACTCGTTCAGATTAAAGATAAACTTAAAATTGGGGTCATTTTGACACCTGAGTATAATCCTTTCGTTCATGAAATCATTCATGGTATAAAAAGGGCACAGGAAGAATTTGAACCTTTTGGTTTGGAAATCTCAACAAAAATGCTGAGCACTCTCGAGCCTGCTGAGCAAATAGGTATTTTGAACTACTTTGAAAATGAGAAATATGCAGGTATTGCGGTATTCCCTCTTAATGACGAGCAAGTTATTCAAAAAATCAACCAGCTCAGCAGCAACGGAACCGCAATTATTACATTCAACTCACAAATTGAGGAAATCAA
This sequence comes from uncultured Clostridiaceae bacterium, assembly GCA_964619815.1. Classification (GTDB taxonomy): domain Bacteria; phylum Bacillota; class Clostridia; order Lutisporales; family Lutisporaceae; genus BRH-c25. The sequence goes on from CAZUGK010000086.1 coordinate 13,157, forward strand.
TGATATATGCTTTATAGGACAAGACCATTATAAAGGCGGGCGCACTGCTGCAGGACTCTTGAACAAGCTTCTTCCGGGCGGAGGCGATATAGGCGTAATCATCAGCTCCAAAAATCTCTCCTGCCATCAGGATCGGCTTCGAGGTTTCACAGACAAGATTCATGAGGCTTATCCAGAATTAAACATAGTTGAAATCAATGAAAATCAGGACAGAAAAGAAGATGCCTTCAAGATCATGCTTAAATATTTGAACATATATCAGAAATTGAGCGGCGTTTACATCACTGGAGGCGGCGTGGCCGGTATTGGAAATGCACTCAGCATTACAGAAAAAATCGGGACTGTCAAGGTTATCTGCCATGACTTAACACCCGATTCAATTGAACTGTTGAAATCCAAGGCTGTAGATTTTGCAATTGCTCAAAACCCGGAGCTGCAGGGCTATCTATTGATTAAGGCCATTTTTGAGTATCTGGTTAAAAGGCAGAAACCGTTATTGAAAAAAGTTGAAATCCCAATAGATATCGAAACGGAAGACACAATTTAGTTTATAAAATAAAGGTAGGATAATTTTCCTACCTTTATTTGTGAGCCTCACTATTTATTTGCACCGGATGTAATGGTACCAGGTACAGGACATATTGTTGCAAAAATTATGCGTTTATACAAAACAAAAGATAGGCATCGTTGATTCAAATACCTATCCTTTATAAATATACTAGTATATTCAATCATCTACAGAATATCCAGGTTTGCTGGGATTCTTGCATCATACTCCAAAAAGCTTGCATATTAGTCCTATGAGCTTATAATACAACTTAATCTAAGATTAATAAGTCAATTCTATCCACATAATATTAATAAACAGGTTGATAGCCTGACGCATAACCACATCCGACACTGATGGATACCTGTCTTACTCTTTATCTGGTAGTCTTTGAAGGAGCTATGCTTTTTTTCAGGTAATATACCATACTTACAAAGAAAGAAAAAGCCGGCATGATCATAATCAATACAATAAAATTGCTTCTAAGTTCAGGAATAACTGCAAAGGTCCAGCCCAAAGCAAAATTAACCAGAAGCCATATGATGCCTGCAATTATATTCCGGCTGATAAAAGCATTCATACTATAATTAATTGCACCTGCTACCATTTGTGCCAGAGAACCGACAATCGGGGTAAATCTGGCAAATATAACGGCTATGAGTCCTACTTCATCGTATAGTGCCTTCGTTCTCTCTATATGAGTTTCCTTAATAAAACTTAATCTGTTAGTCGTGATGATTTTATCTCTTATAAGCTTTCCAATGTAATAGCTGGTAATGTCGCCCAGCACAATGGCCGCCGTCAGGGTCAACAAAGCTGCAACAGGGTTTATAAGCCCTGCAATTGAAAGTGAGGTTACCAGAAAGATAAGAGAAACGCTGGGTAAAAAAGGCGCTACAAGTACAAAAGCAGCTCCTGCATAAAGAATAAGGAACATTACTGCATAAGCCCAATTACCGCCGTGTACAACAACTTTTTCTATTATATAATTTAATCTGGTAATAATTTCTGCCAAATAAACAGCATATTCCATCATGTTACTCCTTGCAGCCCACAGAAGCTTGCAGGCTTTAAAATTGCATTATAAATCTGTATATTATAGTATTCCCTCAATACCGGCTTTCACTGCTGGTACATATTATGTCGGATTACATATAAACGAAATAAAAATGCGCCATATATTTTTATACGCAACTATTGCTTTTTATACTTCAAAGCTGCTGTCGCTTAAGGCAATCGGTGTTTATGGTGCCTGGGAAACCTCCGAAAAACTCGTAACGTTTGAAAATATGATGTTTATTGGGAATAGAAAATCATTACCTGTTATAAATAAATCCAATAGAACAAATTTATGAGCTTCATATTTTTAAATTGCCAGTTTTGTTTTTTAATGTGTAGTTTTTCGGAGCCTTCCCTGGCACCGCAGTTTCTTTGAACACGTATCCCAACTTGAGCGGCGTTTATATCACCGGAGGCGGCGTGGCCGGTATCGGAAATGCACTCAGCATCACAGAAAAAACCTGTGCTGTCAAGGTTATCTGCCATGACTTAACACCTGATTCGATTGAACTGTTGAAATCCAAGGCTGTAGATTTCGCGATTGCTCAAAACCCGGAACTGCAGGGATATTTATTGATAAAATCCATGTTTGAGTATCTGGTTAAAAAGCAGAAACCGTTATTAAAAAAGATTGAAATCCCAATAGATATCGAAACAGAAGATACAATTTAATTTATGAAACCTTCGTATATTGGAAGAAATTTGTTAAACCTATTTAGTATTACTATTGTGAGGATAAAAGGGAGGTACTGTAAAACAGCACCTCCCTTTTATATATTTCCGATTTTCTTTACCAGTAACCACTATTTTCTTAACTATAACTATTTTCTTTTATTAATACATCTCTAATACTACAATTATACAAATCAAAGTTTTCCTACCTTTTTTTATTTGATTGAGGTAGTACACTTCCAGCTAATGATTTATTGTTATCATTATATTTACTACTTGTAAGTACTTTGGATTTTTTGCCTGGTTTTCAGAAAATACTTCTTTGAGAGCGATAGTGTACAATATTGGGTAACTTAAGCTTTAGTTGCAATAAACTGTTTACCATCATGTTTGCACATTGCCTGAATAGCTTTCCTACCCGATTGAACAGCTGTAGTAATGCCTCCCCAGGCTTCCACCCATTGACCTTCCATGTACAAACCTTCTACATCTTTATAAGCATATTGCGGTCCACTCTGGAGGAGCAACCCTATAATTTTAGCATTTGGTTTCCGTGCCTGCATAGCGCCCATCCAGTTTCCAGTATAGCGCTCACGTGTCAGGGGTGTTGAAACATCTACTACTTCTATCTTATCTTTAAAGTCAGGGTGGTAATGATCGATTATGTCGATAACTGCGTCAGCACAACGTCCCTTTTCTTCTTTGTAGCGAACAGGATCAGAAGCTACGTCTTTCCACCAAAGATAATCTGAATCCAAAAAGACTGTAATGGCACTTTTGCCTTTAGGTGCAGCATCGGGATCAAAGCATTTATTGTACACAGTAATTTTGTCATGCTCTTGCCCAGCTGCATTGAAATTATAATCCAGGATATAAGTAATAGGTCCATCTTGAGCTGAGAAATCCTCATCAACACCTAAATTTATTTGTACTGGCTGGTCCGATAAATCATGTGTGTTAAAGGGCTGCTTAGTATCACCGTCAGCCTTTCCAAGCAGGAGCGACTGTGAAAAACGACCATCAGCCGCAGAAAGGACTCTGTCTGCAAAATGTCTGGAGCTATCTGCGAGAATAATACCTTTTACTACCCCATTCTCTATAATAAGCCTTTCTACCTTAGACTGGTATCTTATGCTTCCACCTAGTTCAACAAACCTTCTTTCAATCGATTGTGCAAACGAAAGCCACCCTTTAACTGGTATTCCCGCCAGCTTCCGATGTGCATACGCAAGAGTGTTACTACCCACTTTAAGTGCCAAAGAATTGCCCAAGTTGCATGACCGATTA
>CAZUGK010000087.1:0-16243 GCA_964619815.1 uncultured Clostridiaceae bacterium
TAAAGCAGAAGCTTTTCTGTAAGGGTAGTCTTTCCTGCATCAGGGTGCGATATTATGGCAAAGGTTCTTCTCCTTCTTATTTCCTTTGAAATTTCCTGCTGTACAACCGACATTTAATTACTCCCTCTTCTATATAATAATACGAGTATCATGGCACATGGCTCGTATCTCGTATCTCGCATCTCGTAACTTATTTATTTTACACGATATAAGAATAGTGTGTCAATCAGAAGGAATCAAAATCAAAAGCATGCTTGTCAATACAATCGTGTATTTTTAAGCATGCTTTTTCTCCCTTAATTATATTAGTATATAGGAGTGCAGAAATCGGCATATTTTGGATTTTTGCCAACAGTAATTTCAAAGAATAAATTCTTGAGCTTTTTACATACATCCCCCGGATTTCCTGTTCCGATTGTCCTTCTATCCACTTCAATTATTGGCATCACTTCCATTGCTGTTCCGCTGAAAAACACCTCTTCAGCCGAAAAGAGCTCATTTCTTGGTATGCTTCTTTCAACGGCTTCCATACCAAGCTCTTCTCTGGCCAGGGTCATAATTGTGTCCCTGGTTATGCCTTCAAGTATATTGTCAGAAGGAGGCGGAGTCACTAATTTCCCCTTTTTCACCATAAAAATGTTTTCTCCGGGGCCCTCGCACACATTTCCGTTATCAGTGAGGAATAATGCTTCATCAAAACCGTTTCTCAGCACCTCAAGGGAGGCCAATGCTGAATTCAGGTATGCTGCACTTGCCTTAGTCCTCGGAGGCAGCATATTATCCCTTAACCTTTGCCATGATGTAAACGCAACGCGCATTTCCTGTTTTCCCGAGAAATTCCCCATTGGCTGGCAATATATAAGTATTCTGTTGTCATCATCAAGCAAAGTGGGGTTCAAACCTTCTCCGCCTTTATATGCCAGAGGTCTTATATATACTGTGGTCTTAAAATTGTTTTTTCTCAGAAGCTCTGCAGTGATATTGCAAAGCTCAGCTACTGTATAAGGAATATCCAGGTAAAGGGCTTTACAGGACTGCAGCAGTCTCTCATAATGCTCCTTCAGCCTGAAGCCATAAAGCTGTTGGCCTTCTTCATCCCAGTATGCCCTTATTCCTTCAAAACAGGCAAGCCCATAATTGACTACCTTGCTCCTTATGCTTATATTTACTTCCTTTTCGGGTACTATTTCTCCATTGTAGAAAACATATAATTCATTCATTATTATTTCAACTCCTTAAAAATCTTCTATACATTCGTTTAGCGGCTCCCCTGCCGGTACCATCGGAAGTACCAGGTCGTCAGGGTGTATCATGCATTCTATTACAACCGGCTCATTCAGCTCCAAAGCTTCTTTGAAAGCCTTTTCAACCTCTGCGTCTTCAGTAATCCTAACGGACTTTATTCCAAAGGCTTCCGCAACCTTCGTAAAGCTTACTTCATCTCCAAGATTCGTCTGAGAATACCTTTCGTTGTGGAATATCTTCTGCCACTGACGTACCATTCCAAGGGAGTTATTGTTCATAACCACTTGAATTACAGGCAGTTTGTATTTTGAAATTGTTGAAAGCTCTATAAGGTTCATTCTGAAGCTTCCATCCCCTGCTATGTTGATAACCCTGCGATCCGGCCTTCCCACTGAGGCACCGATTGATGCGCTTAGTCCATAGCCCATTGTCCCCAGCCCTCCTGATGTTATAAATGTCCTGGGGTCTGTAAATTTGTAGTACTGGGCCGTCCACATCTGATTCTGCCCGACTTCGGTTGTTATTATACTTTTCCCTTCGGTAAGCTCATAAAGCTTACTTAACAAATATTGCGGGTTAATTCCGCCATTGCTCTTATATGGGACTGCATAGGTTTCTTTCCAGCTCTGTATCTGTTTGTTCCACGTACCGGACTTCTTCTCATCAACCCTGCCTATTAAGAGCTTCAGAAACTTTTTAACATCACCGCAGAGGGGAATTCTTATATCTACATTCTTTCCTATTTCCTCGGGATCAATATCTATCTGTATTATATGGGCATAAGGAGCAAAGCCGTCAGTCTTGCAGGTAGACCTGTCGCTGAACCGTGCTCCCACGGCTATGAGAAGATCACAGTTGCATATTGCAAGATTTGAACATCGTGATCCGTGCATACCCACCAGACCCATATAATAAGGATGTGTTCCCGGGAATGCTCCTGTACCCATTAATGTACAGGCTACCGGAGACTTTATTTTTTCCGCAAATTCAAGTAATTCTCCGCAGGAGTCGGATATTCTGACACCGCCTCCTGCATATATTACAGGCCTTTTGCTGCTGTTTATCAGCTCTACGGCTTTATCCAGATAAGAATTCATTTCCTCGGACATATCCGATAAACTAGCCGTCTTGTAGCTCGTATCAACCTCAACATGCTGATAGTCTATTTCAGCCTGTTGTATATCCTTCGGAATATCAACGAGCACCGGCCCCGGGCGGCCTGACCTTGCGATCTCAAAGGCTTCCCTGACTATCTCCGCAAGCTTTTCCGGGTTTCTTACTATGTAGTTCTTTTTGGTTATAGGCTTTGTAATACTTGTTATATCAAGCTCCTGAAAGGAAGCCCTGCCCAGCAGCGACCTCGCTACCTGCCCTGTGATTACAACCATGGGCACCGAATCCCTGTATGCTGTTGCTATTCCTGTTACAGTATTGGAGGCTCCAGGACCTGAAGTTGCCAAGACAACCCCCACCTTCCCGGTCGCCCTTGCATAACCGTCTGCGGCGTGAGTTGCACCCTGCTCGTGAGCAGTCAATATATGGGTTATATCCTTTCTTTCATAAAGAGCATCATATATATTTATAACTGTGCCTCCGGGATATCCGAATATCGTATCGACTCCCTGTTCCCGGAGACATTCCATCAATACCTCTGCACCTTTCAACTTCATTTAATCACCTCCATATTAGGTAAGTAAGCTTTCTGCAACCAGGCTTCCCATTTTTTCCGTACCAACCTTGGTCATCCCGGGCTGCATTATATCAACTGTTCTATATCCATTGTCCAATACTCTGTTTACAGCTTCATAAACCGCATTGGACTCATTATCCATATTAAAACCATATTTCAGCATCATTCCGCAGCTTAGTATGGCAGCCAGAGGATTTGCCATATCCTTACCTGCTATATCAGGGGCTGAACCATGTATGGGCTCATATATGCCGACCTTGGAAGCCCCTATGCTGGCTGAAGGCAGCATTCCCATGGAGCCTGTAAGCATGGACGCCTCATCACTTAATATATCTCCGAAAAGGTTTTCTGTAAGTATCACGTCAAACTGTCTGGGATTTCTGATAAGCTGCATAGCCGCATTGTCCACGTACATATATGACACTTCAACATCAGCGTAATCCTTTGAAACCTCACCGGTCACCTCACGCCAGAGCCTTGAGCTTTCAAGGACGTTTGCCTTGTCTACAATTGTAAGCTTGTTTTTTCTCTTCCTTGCAATGGAAAAAGCTTTTCTTGCAATCCTTTCAATTTCCGAAGCTGAATATATCATCATATCCCATGCCTTAACACCATCCTCTGAATGTACCCTCTTCTTTTCTCCGAAGTATGCACCGCCGGTAAGCTCACGAACTACCATTATGTCAAGCCCGTCTCCAAGTACCTCCTCTTTCAGGGTAGAAGCAGATTTCAGCTGCGGAAAAAGCATTGCCGGCCTCAGGTTTGCAAATACATCAAGGGCTTTTCTTATACCCAGAAGTCCGGCTTCCGGTCTTAAGTTTCCAGGAAGACTGTCCCATTTTGCCCCTCCTACGGCACCCAAAAGCACTGCGTCACTTTTTTTGCAGATTTCAACCGTTTCATCGGGAAGCGGGACCCCTGTCTCATCAATTGCCCTGCCTCCCATTAAAACCTCCCGGTATTCAAAGCTGCAATTGAATCTCTTTGACACTGCATCAAGAACTTTTACTGCCTGGTCAATTACTTCGGGGCCAATGCCGTCTCCTTTTATCAAAGCTATTTTCATAGGTTCCCCTCCCTTCCCTTTACATAGTTGATCAATCCCTCGGCCTTAATGATATCCTGCATAAACTCAGGAAAGGACTCAGCCTGATAGGTACGCTGCTTTGTAACATTTGTTATCCTTCCGCTTTTAAGGTCAACCTCTACCTTATCGCCATCTTCTATGTCCCTTGCAGCTTCAACGCACTCCAGTATGGGAAGCCCTATATTTACTGCATTTCTATAGAAAATTCTTGCAAAGGTCTCAGCTATGATGCACTTGATTCCCGAAAGCTTTATGACCAAAGGTGCATGCTCTCTTGAGGAGCCGCAGCCAAAGTTTTTGCCGGCTACCATAAGGTCACCGGGATTTACCTGTTTTACAAAATCTCTGTCTATGTCCTCCATACAGTGGGAAGCAAGCTCAGCCCTGTCACTGATATTCAGATATCTTGCAGGAATTATTACATCAGTATCCACATTATCTCCGTATTTGAAAACTCTGCCGTTTATCATTTTACTACCTCCTCCGGGGAAGAAATTTTACCTGTGATGGCAGAAGCTGCTGCTACTGCCGGACTTGCCAGGTATACCTCGCTTTCCGGATGGCCCATCCTGCCTACAAAATTCCTGTTGGTAGTTGCTACCGCTCTTTCGCCTTTTGCCAGTATACCCATATGGCCTCCCAGGCAAGGCCCGCAGGTTGGAGTGCTTACAGCCGCCCCTGCTTCAATGAATATTTCCAGGAGCCCTTCTTTCATTGCCTGCAGGTATATTTTCTGCGTTGCCGGAAAAACAATAGTCCTGACCTTCGGATTCACCTTGTTGCCCTTAAATATCTTTGCAGCCGTTCTAAGGTCTTCAATCCTGCCGTTGGTGCATGAGCCTATCACAACCTGGTCAATCCTGACTTCTCCCACTTCATCTATTGTTCTGGTATTTTCAGGCAGGTGCGGAAACGCAACTGTCGGCTTGATTTCTGCCAGATCTATTTCAATCACTCTGCTGTATTTTGCATCTTCATCTGCCTTAAAAACCTTAGGCGGTCTTTTTGAATGCTCACGGACATATTCCAGTGTCTTTTCGTCCACTTCGAAAATTCCGTTTTTTGCACCGGCCTCTATAGCCATGTTTGCTATGGTAAAGCGGTCATCCATTGAAAGATTGGAAACGCCTTCACCGCAGTACTCCATTGACTGATATAATGCTCCGTCGACTCCAATCATCCCGATAATATGAAGTATTACGTCCTTTCCGCTTACCCATTTGCCAAGCTTTCCCTTTAATACAAACTTTATAGCCTCCGGTACCTTGAACCAGGCTTCCCCTGTTGCCATACCCACAGCCATGTCGGTGCTTCCTATGCCTGTAGAAAAGGCCCCAAGTGCTCCATAGGTACAGGTATGCGAATCTGCTCCTATAATTGCATCCCCGGGCACCGCCAGGCCCTTTTCCGGAATCAGTGCATGCTCTATTCCCATCTGTCCTATCTCAAAATAGTTTTCTATTTCCATTCTTTTTGAAAATTCTCTGATCTGCTTGCAGTTCTCTGCAGATTTTATATCCTTATTAGGTGTGAAATGATCAGGTACTATCGCAACCTTGCTCTTATCAAACACCTTATTTATACCTATTTTTTCAAATTCATCGATTGCAACCGGCGTAGTAACATCATTTCCAAGCACCAGGTCAAGCTCGACCTGTATCATTTGTCCCGGGTGTACTTCATCCAACCCGGCATGTGCTGCCAGTATCTTTTGAGTCATAGTCATCCCCATAAGCCTTTGCCTCCTTTTTTTCCCATTCCCCCAGAAAGTACTCTATAGAATCAACCAATGCAAAACAGCTTGCTTCTATAATATTTGAAGAAACTCCCACCGTTCCCCATACCAGTTCGCCATCAGTGGATTCAATATGAACCCTTACTTTTGCTGCTGTAGCTTGGGTTGTGTCAAGGACACGGACCTTATAGTCCGAAAGCCTCATTCCCTTAAGCTGCGGATAGAAAAACTCCAAAGCGCGTCTAAGAGCCTTGTCAATTGCATTTACCGGTCCATCACCCTCTGCAGTAGTAATTTCTTCAGTTCCGCTTACTTCAACCTTGATAACTGCTCCTGCACTGTTTAGTAAATCTCGCTTGTTGTCACACCAGACCTTGAAGTCTACAACCTTGAAAAACTCATTTTTCATACCCAGAAATCTCTTTACCATAAGCTCAAATGAGCTTTCGGCGCCCTCGAACTGATAGCCTTCGTGCTCCAGTTCTTTCAGCCTTTTAATTATTTCTTTAACCTCCGGAGATTCCTTCCCGATTCCCGGGGCAAACTGCTGGATTTTCTTTATAATTGTGCTTCTTCCCGACACCTCGGACATCAGAAGCCTTCTCTCATTACCTACAAGTTCCGGTGGAATATGTTCATATGAAATTGGATTTTTCAAAACTGCATCTATATGCATTCCACCCTTATGGGCAAAGGCATTATTTCCTACAAACGGCTCATCTTCATTGTGGCCTTTGTTCGCAGCTTCACTTACGAACCGTGATAATGCGGTAAGATCAGCCATGCACTTGTCAGGTATCAATTGATACTCTGCCTTTAACTGCAGACTTGGTATTATGGTGCATAGGTTTGCATTGCCGCAGCGTTCGCCGTATCCGTTTACAGTACCCTGAACCTGCACTGCACCGTTTTGCACCGCCATTATGCTGTTTGCTACAGCCATCCCGCAGTCATTGTGGCAGTGGATACCTACCGGTGTATTGAACACCTCCGATACTTTCCTGACAGCTTCACTGATCTCATTAGGAAAACAGCCCCCATTGGTATCACACAGCACCAGCCAATCGGCACCTGAATCCTCGGCCGCTCTCAAAGCGCTGAGGGCATATTCGGGATTGGATTTGAAGCCGTCGAAAAAGTGTTCTGCGTCAAAAACCACTTCTTTTCCCTTTTCTTTCATAAACCTGATAGTATCACCAATCATTTTCAGGTTTTCCTCCAGGGTGGTTCTTATTATGCTTTCAACTTGAAAATCCCAGCTTTTCCCGAATATTGCCACCACAGAGGTCTCTGCTTTTAGAAGTGCCAATACATTGTTATCATCATAAACTTTAATGCCTGCTCTTCTTGTGCTTCCGAAGGCAACCAACCTCGAATTCTTCAACCTTAGCCTTCCGACCGTTTCAAAATATTCCATGTCTTTTGGGTTTGATCCCGGATTGCCTGCCTCTATGTAGTCAATACCAAGCTCATCAAGCTTACTTGTTATGTTCAATTTATCACTTACTGTTAATGCTATACCCTCTCCCTGCGCTCCGTCTCTCAAAGTGGAATCGTAGGTATATATCTTTTTACGACAGCTCAAATTCCCAATTTGCATCAGCTCCTTCTCCGAAAAAGTTATAATTCTTCGCCGGCTTAAAGTTCTTTGTTTCCTTCTCATTCGCTTCATTAAGCCTGGATTCCATGTGGTTTATAGCATTTATATATGCTTTTGCGCTGGCCTCGATTATGTTTGTGCTGACTCCATATCCCACAGCTTTTACATTGCCTTTTGATATTTTCACAGTAACCTCTCCAAGAGCATCATTGCCTCCTGTAGAAGCCTTTATTGAGTATTCATCAAGCTTTACATTCATCCCCGTTGCCTTGTCAATAGCATTGAAGGTGGCATCAACCGGGCCGTCTCCGCAGACAGCCACTTCCCTCACGCAATCCTTGCTGCTGACTTTTACCGTTGAGGTTGATGCAATACCGCTGCCGCTTGATACTTGGAAGTAATCCAGTTTGTAGGTTTCCGAGACCTTACTTGACTCCTGTGTAACAAGTGCTTCAATATCCCTGTCCATAACGTATTTCTTTTTGTCCGCCAAGTCCTTGAATGATTGGAATGCCTTGTTTATATCCTCTTGCTCCAAATTGTTGTAGCCAAGTTCCTTAAGCTTTTCTTCAAAGGCATGTCTTCCTGAGTGTTTTCCGAGTACCAGCTGGCTCTGCTTCAGCCCTACCGATTCAGGGGTCATTATTTCATAAGTCTCACTGTTTGCCATCATTCCGTGCTGATGTATCCCTGATTCATGAGCAAATGCATTTGCCCCCACGATAGCCTTGTTCGGCTGAACTCTAATCCCTGTTGCGAAGCTGACCATTGAGCTTGTTCTGTAAAGCTTTTCAGTCACTACTCTTGTTGCGGTTGAGTAATAATCATTTCTTGTCCTGAGTGCCATAACAATCTCTTCCAGTGCAGCATTTCCAGCCCGCTCACCCAGTCCGTTTATTGCGCACTCCACTTGGTCGGCACCATTTTCAACAGCAGAGAGAGAGTTTGCTACTGCCATTCCCAGGTCATTGTGGCAGTGTACGCTTATCATGGCTTTATCGATATTGCTTACATTCTCCCTGATACTGCGGATGAGCTTTCCGAATTCACCGGGAGTCAGGTAGCCTACGGTGTCGGGGATATTCACTACCCTTGCCCCTGCATTTATTACCGACTCAATCACCCTGTAAAGGAATTCAGGGTTGGTTCTTGTTGCGTCTTCAGGTGAAAATTCCACTTCAGGGCATAACCTTCTGGCATATGCAACCATTTCAACTGCTTTGGCGAGGACCTCTTCCTTATCCATTTTGAGCTTGTATTTCATGTGTATGTCTGAGGTAGCGATAAAGGTGTGTATTCTTGGCTGTTCAGCATCTCTGATTGCATCCCACGCCCTGTCGATATCCTGCCTTACTGCTCTTGCCAGGGCTGCAATTTTGGCATTCCTTATATTCTTCGCTATTGACCTTACACCTTCAAAGTCACCCTTTGAAGCTGCCGGAAAGCCTGCTTCAATGATATCGACTCCAAGCTCGCTTAACTGTGCTGCTATTTTCAGCTTTTCATTGCCGTTAAGGCTTATGCCGGGGGATTGTTCCCCGTCTCTCAATGTGGTATCGAAGATGTATATCCTTTTGGGCATGTTAAAAACCTCCTAAACTGTTTTATTTGTTATCGATCCATGACATCATCTTTCTCAGCTCTTTCCCTACCTGTTCTATCTGATGGCTCTGCTCCTTTTTCTTCATTGCATTGTAGGAAGGTCTGTTAACCTGATTTTCCAATAACCAGTTCTTTGCAAAAGTACCGTCCTGTATTTCGGACAAAACCTTTTTCATTTCTTTTCTTGTATCTTCTGTGATTATCCGTTTTCCAGTAACATAATCACCATACTCGGCGGTATCGCTTATTGAATACCTCATGTAGCTCAGGCCGCCCTGATTTATCAAATCAACAATAAGCTTCATCTCATGCAGGCACTCGAAGTAAGCGTTTTCTGGCGCGTAACCGGCTTCTACCAGTGTTTCAAAGCCTGCCTTCATAAGCTCGGTTACACCTCCGCAAAGTACAGCCTGCTCACCGAAAAGGTCTGTCTCTGTCTCATCCTTGAAGGTTGTCTCCAGCACTCCTGCTCTTGTACCGCCTATACCCTTTGCATATGCCAGCGCATTTGTCTTTGCATTGCCGCTGTAATCCTGATACACAGCTATAAGGCACGGCACTCCTCTTCCTTCCTGGTACTGGCTTCTTACAGTATGGCCCGGACCTTTCGGTGCTACCATGAATACATCAACGTTCTTCGGTGGTACTATCTGTCCATAATGTATGTTGAAGCCATGGGCAAATATCAATGACTTTCCTTCGGTCAGGTAAGGTTCTACCGATTCCTTATAGAGCTTAGCCTGCTTTTCATCCGGCACCAGTATTATGATAAAATCAGACTTTTTTACAGCCTCCGCAGCTTCAAATACTTCCAATCCTTGCTCCTCTGCCATTTTCCAGGACTTGCTCCCTTTGTAAAGGCCGACACATACATCAACTCCGCTTTCCTTCAGGTTAAGCGCATGTGCATGTCCCTGGCTGCCAAAACCTATAACGGCAACCTTCTTACCCATGAGCACCTCCAGATTAGCATCCTTTTCGTAATACATTTTTACATTTGACATTTTTCATTCCTCCTGATTTTTTATTTAATATATAACTAAAAAAGACTTTCCGCCCCATTACTGGAGCGAAAAGTCTTTCGCGGTACCATCCAATTTTCTTCTCTTTTTATTTAACGGCTTTGCCGGCGGAGCTTACTTTTATTTCAGCTTGCAACTCAAGGATGAAGATTTTCAACAAATTCATCCTATGGATTCACACCAGCCTCCACTCTCTGAAAGAATTAAAATTTGTTTACTTTTTCCTGTCATCGTTTTTATTTTTATTAAGTTATTATAAATCTGTATCACGCTAATAATCAGGCTTATAATTATGCCTGTAATGACTAGCGTGTTAATAATTAGTCCCACGACAAATAGAATTATGCCTGTAATTGATAGGACTAGGCTGCTTAGTAGTAGGCCTAGGACTGCCAATAGGATAATTCTGGATATAATGTATGAAATTGTGCTGTTCATCTGCATTTTGTTTTTATAAATTCCTTGCATAGCCACAATTTCCTTTCCCTGTACGCTTTTGCGCTTCAAAGTATTTAAAAGAGATGTTACCAACTTTTCTTGTTGATGTCAATACATTTTTTTGTATTTTTATTCAACAAAATTTTGGGTATATCTCACAAACCCTGTAATATCAATGTTTTTAATCATACTAACATTTTTAAAAATATTTTTGAATTTAAACCTCTGGAAGTTATGTTTATGGGCCCTGAAGGAAACAATATCTGTAATTAGGCATGTCTTGAAGAATATTTCTGCCTAAACTTCTTTGAAAGTAAACCCATTATATGTTATATTTGATGTATATATATTGAACGCGCGCGAGAATTTACCCTGGTTGTGGCGCAAATTCAATAATAAGCAAGGAAGCTTTTTGCGGAACCTGAATAAACAATAAAATGCTATTTCGCAAAAAGCGTTAGTTTGGAGGTTTGACAATGAATAATTTCACAGAATATCTTGATATAAACAAAGAAGTGCTTGACGGGCTCCGGTATTATAAGCCCATTGTTGCGCTTGAATCAACAATCATTTCTCATGGGATGCCCTATCCGGAGAATATAGAGACTGCCCTGTCCCTGGAAAAAATAATCCGCGATAACGGTGCAATACCGGCCACAATGGGGATTGTCAAAGGACGCATAAAAGTAGGTCTTACCAGTGAAGAAATGGAGTTTCTGGCAACATCAAAGGATATCATCAAGACAAGCAGGCGTGATATCCCTTATGTAGTGGGCCTGGGCCTATCAGGGGGTACTACGGTCGCAGCAACCATGATCTTTTCCCAGTATGCCGGCATACGTGTCTTTGCTACAGGGGGAATGGGTGGAGTACACCGTGGTGCGGATAAAAGCTTTGATATATCCGCAGACCTTACGGAGCTGTCGTATACAAATGTCGCTGTAGTCTGCGCGGGCGTAAAAGCAATACTTGATATCGGCCTCACCCTTGAACAGCTTGAGACTCTGGGCGTTCCGGTTATCGGCTACGGCACTGATGATTTTCCTGCCTTCTACACCCGAAGCAGCGGTTTCAAGGTTCCCATGAGGGTAGACACACCCGAGGACTGTGCAAAGGTGCTGAAAACAAAATGGGATTTGAAGCTTGACGGGGGCGTTATTGTGGCAAATCCGATCCCTAAGCAGTATGAAGCTCATAGGGATAATATAGATAAAGCCATAGAACTGGCTTTATTTGAAGCGGATAAAAGCGGTATAACAGGCAAGGAGGTAACTCCCTATCTCCTCGACAAGGTCAAGGAAATAACAGCCGGAGAAAGTCTTGCAGCCAATATGGCGCTGGTAAAGAACAACGCTCTGCTGGCTGCAAAGATAGCAGTCGAGTACAGTAAACTGGAAAACGAAGAATAGCGACTAAAGTCGCCAGTCACTAGATACTAGTCGCTAGTCACTAGATTGAGCATGGCTTCGAAGCTTAGGTAAAGCTAAGTAATACTTGCTATCCCCATAAGGAATACCCTGATTCTAGTGACTAGTGTCTAATGACTAGTGACTATAAAGCCACATGTATTAAAGATCCAATACATGTGGCTTTACTAATCATTATTGAAAAAGCTCCTTTAATCCTTTGTTATATGGTGGCTTTATAATACCCTTTTCAGTTATTATGGCAGTTATAAGTTCATTGGGGGTTACATCAAATGCGGGGTTGAAGGTTTTTACCCCGGCAGGCGCCGTTCTCCTGCCCATGCCGCAGGTAATTTCATCAGCCTTCCTTTCCTCTATCGGAATCTCCTTTCCGCTTGGAGTATCCATATCAATAGTCGATGTGGGCCCCGCGATATAAAAGGGTATATTATGAGCCTTTGCAAGCACTGCCAATCCGTAAGTACCGATTTTATTGGCTGTATCACCATTGGCAGCAACCCTGTCACAACCCACAATCACTGCATCGATAAAGCCCTTTGACATTACCACAGCAGCCATGTTGTCACATATAAGCGTAACATCAACATCCGCCTGCATAAGCTCCCAGGTAGTAAGCCTTGCACCCTGAAGCAAAGGCCTTGTCTCATCTGCAAATACCTTTATATCCCAGCCCTTCTCCTTTGCCAGGTATATTGGCGCCAGGGCCGTTCCGAACATTGACGTAGCCAGGCCGCCTGCATTGCAGTGGGTCAGGACTGTCATTCCATCTTTGAAAAGAGTAAGCGCATTCTCACCTATTGCCCTGCACATGTTCTCATCCTCATCTCTTATTGCATGTGCTTCCTTAACGAGAATTTCCTCCAGCTCCTCTGCAGTTCCGCCGCAGTTTGATGCCGCAGCCTTTTCCATCCTCCTTAGGGCCCAGAAGAGATTCACAGCTGTAGGCCTTGAACCGGCCAGGTATTCAGAATTCTTTTTTAGCTCAGCCATGAATTCCTCAGAGCTTTTAGCCCCGGAATCCTTCATTGCCACACACAATCCATAAGCGGCAGCTATTCCGATAGCGGGAGCACCCCTTACCTTCAGATGAAATATTGCATCCCAAACATCCTCTACCTTGTCAAGCTTTATAAATTCAGTTACATCGGGCAGCTTTGTCTGATCCAGTATAATCAGCTCATTGTTCTCCCATTTTACAGACCTTAGTGCTTCCATAACTTTTTTCATAAGCCACCTCCAATATGTATTCAAGCATTCAAATCCATTATAGATAATAAGCTGTTCAATTTCAATGAATATCATTTCTGAAACGGAGGTATCCCGTTTATATTTGTATAGCCGTCATGCCGAAATACGGCTATAATATTCTTATCGGATAATTAATATTGAGGTGGATAAAATGGATGGATATATAGTAGTTGCAGGCGGAATAAATGTGGATATCAAGGGTAAAGCCTTTGACAGAATGGATATTGGAAGCTCCAGCCCCGGAGCCATAGAAATCAGCCCCGGCGGTGTGGGGCGCAATATAGCGCATAACCTGGCACTTCTGAATGTGCCTGTCGTGCTGCTCAGCGCAGTCGGCTCCGATGCCCAGGGTTTAAAGGTGCTCAATGAAACGGAAAGCAGCGGTGTCTGTATCGATCATGTGCTGAGGGTTAATGATAGCCTTACCGGGACCTATATTGCTTTGCTGGATAATATGGGCGAGATGACTGCAGCATTATCCGACATGCAGATATTGGAGAAGCTTGATGTGAGTTATTTCAAAGAAAAGCTGGACGTGCTGGAAAAAGCATCATTCATTATATGTGACGCAAACCTTTCTTCTGCATCGATAGAATTCATAATATCAGCAGCAAACTCCTGCAATATACCTGTATGCCTTGAGCCTGTTTCAGTCAAGAAAGCGCTGAAACTCAAAAACTGTTTAAAGGGAATTGATTTTATAACGCCAAACCTGGATGAGCTTGCTGCACTGACAGTCCCGGATGCACAAACAGATAAAGCTGAGCTTATGGCCGCTCAGCTTATAAAATCCGGTGTGCAAAATGTTATAACTACATTGGGAAAAGAAGGCTTATGCTATACGAACTCCGAAGGGAGCAAGTTCTATCAAAGCATACCCACAGCTGTAACAGATGTAACCGGTGCCGGGGATTCCCTGACAGCAGGCCTCTTCTATGGCCTTATGAAGCATGGGAGCATTCATAAAGCCTTGATATGCGGCATTGCAGCAGCATCCATAACAATAGGTTCAAAGGAAACTGTAAGCCCTCTTTTGTCAGAAGAAAGGATTGAAGCATTAACTGCGCATTGCAGCCTGAACAACGTGCTTTAGCAGTACAAGGGTTGTTACTGCGCCTACTCCGCCCGGCACAGGGGTTATTTTTGATGCTATATCCTTTACTTTTTCAAAATCAACGTCTCCGCAGATTCCGCCTTCCGGTGCCCCATTGACGCCTACATCAATAACAACGGCACCGGGTTTTATGTAACCCGCTCCAATAGCTCTGGCTTTACCAAGAGCAGCAACTACAATATCCGCCTTGGAAACAACACTTTGTATATCCTTTGTCTTGGAATGGCATATGGTTACAGTAGCGTTTTCCTTAAGGAGCATCATGCTAAGAGGCTTGCCTACCACCATGCTTCTTCCTATGACAGCTACATTTTCCCCTTTAAGGTTTATTCCGAAATATTTGAGTATTTCCATGACTGCTGCAGGAGTACATGGTTCAAAACCGGAGCTGTCCCCTTCAAAAACCTTGGCCAGGTTATATGGATTCATACAGTCTATGTCCTTCGCCGGATCTATCATGTGTCTTGCCATATCCTCGTCTATTTGTTTGGGAAGTGGCCTGAACACCAATATTCCGTGTATATTCTTGTCTTTGTTTGCGGAATCCAGATTTCCCATGAAATCTTCATTGCTTATGTCCTCAGGAAGTGCCATAACCTCACAGGCGACTCCCATTGCTTCGCAGTTCTTCAATATGCCCCTCTCGTAGGAAATATCCTCAGGTCTGGCTCCTACTCTGATTATACCCAATTTGGGCTTTGTTCCGTTCTCTACAAGGGTCTGCACCTTCTGTGCCATCTCTGCTTTAATGCTTTTTGCGGTCTCTCTGCAATCTAATATAGCCATATGCACTACTCCTTTGTTAAATATTATGAAATTAATTATATCATATAAAAAGCTTTCTTCACACTACCGTATGAATCTCCCACCTATGCCTTGACTATTATTGTTAGCGTTCATTTGCACTCTCATTTCCCATCCGAAATGTCTGATCCAATATCTTGACATAGTTAGCAGCAGTATAGTACAAATCAGGCATAATGCATAAAGTACACTGCCGCATTTATCCAATAGACTTAACACACGCTGTTCATGAAGCATATATACATAGTCCCAAGTAAAAAAATCCCTAAGGCTTGCCTTTATAACCTCAATGAACTGCGTCAAACTTGTAGGGTCAGTTGGCAGCTTTTCGGGCTGCACATAAAGATTAAAAGAAACTGCTTTCCACAGCAGGAATATAGCTGCTAGCGTTACTCCCGCCTTAGCTAAATCTAATAATAGCTCCCTCTTGCATTTTACAACTGCTTTCCACAGATATTCATTTCTTGTTTCCTTTCTTATGTGGGAAATCATGCTTTTTAGCTTATTCATTGTAAAAATGATTAATAGGCAGATGCAATATAGCCCTACAATGAATAAAACAAAATCGAATCTCTGCTTCGCCAATATGGTCATTTCATTGTTGTCAAGAATGAGAAAATCCTCAGGATTTTTACCTAGTACCGCTATTTTATCTTTAAACATTGCTTTATCCATTGAAGCTTCAGAGGATGCAGCTTCAATGTTCGTGATATAAAAGTCCATTCCTTTGCCTTCTATGGTACTTAAGGGAACGTAAAGCTTTGGCAAATCCGTCTCAGTCAGCATACCTGCAATGGAAGTATCATTAGCAGCAACACCTATCACTGTGAATGTACTTCCTAGAATTTTGATTTTCAACCCTACAACATCTGTTGAGTTAAACAGGGCTTTTGCCAATCTATCCTCTATAACCGCCACATTATTCTTTCTGACGAAATCCTCTTCATTTAAAAAAGCACCATGTATAAGTCTGATACTGTTTAGACGGCGGCAATTCCCACCTATCCCCCAAACCTGTGCGGTTCTCGCATATGGCTCTGCTGATACAGATAGTTCATTAAAGGCATAATATGAGATTTCCTCCTGTGAGAATACCTTGCGCAGCTCTTGAACTTCATCTGAGGTAAAGCCGTCTTCCAGCCTGGCTTCACTTTTCAGCCAGAGAGAATACCTGTACCGCTGGCTGCTTTCAGTTATTTCTGAGGTTTTTCTATTACGAATTATGAGTATT
>CAZUGK010000087.1:16253-16533 GCA_964619815.1 uncultured Clostridiaceae bacterium
ACATAAACAGCATAAGGAGGATAATCCATTCCGTGCCTCTTTTTGGTTTTTCCACCCTTCATTCCCCCCTATTCTATTTTTCAAGAATAACCTGACAGCCGTCGTACAAGTCCTTACTAGAGGATACTATGACCCGCTCATCTCCCAAAAGTCCTGAATATATACCGGTATAACTGTAATCCGAATCTCCCACCGTTACCTTCTGCTTGATGGCATAATACTCTATACCTAGAGGACCGTCCTTTTCCTGCAGTACATATACACTGGCTCCTTCACTGTC
>CAZUGK010000088.1:0-8329 GCA_964619815.1 uncultured Clostridiaceae bacterium
TGAAATCAACCTATACAATAATCTCTATTCCATACGACCGATACAACTGCAGTTAATAATCATACGTTTCACATCTTTTGATCTCTACTTCATTAATTTTAATTTCCCTATCAACAGATTGGATTTCAATCCATTCTATGTTATAGTTCTGGATATGTCCCAAAGGCATAAATACATACTCAAGCTTGTTATATTAAGAAAACTTCCGCAAACCAGTAGTATCATTAAAGCTTTTAAACAGAGCAGCATTTACAATATTATGTACTCTCCTTGAACGCAGCGTCCTCCATGTAATTTATTCACCTATAGGGATACCAGTATATTGAAAAGTTTACCGGCTCCATATACATGGAGCCGATAAACCGATACTATATATACTTCTTCATTCGTGTTAATACTTAAACAATTGCACATCATCAATATAAACTCCCCTACCCGTTCCTAGCTCCCAGAAAACCGGACCGACCTGTACGGAAGCAGGTATTTTACCATTATATTCGGATAATACTTCAAAGTTTGTTTCCACTACGGCCCATGTGCCGATATGACCCTGGACATACACAGCATCCGAATAGATATCTCCTAGATTAGTACCTTTTGAATCATATACCGTAACTCCCAATCGTGTCCAACTACCAGTTGCTATTCCCGGGGGAGTATAGAAATAAAACTTGGCATGATACTTTCCAGGTGTTACGGCTATATTCTGAACTGTTCCACCCGGATTGACCCCACTCAGTTCCAGACTATACTGGCCTGTTTTGGAAACTGTATCTGTTCGTGTCATCGTCCCCCAGTAGTTCCAAGGAGGTGCAAGAGTACCATTCGCACCTGCGACTTCAAACGACTCGTTACTTAAGAGCAATGGGAATAGAGAGACATCTTCAACATAAACTTTCATCCCTGGAGCGAGATCCCAGAATATCGGACTTATCTGTACGCTAACGGGAATTTTTCCGTCATACGACGGTAATACATCAAAAGTAGCTTCAACTGTTGTCCACCCTTTACCGGAGTTCACTTGAACGTATGTTGCATCTGAATAAATTGAATTAAGAGCCGTACCCTGCGCATCATACAATGTGATTCCCAAACGTGTCCAACTGCTTGTCTGTTCCGTAGATAGCGGGCTATAAAAGAAAAATTTCGCTTGATACCTTCCCGGTGTTATCTCGAAATTCTGGTACAGTCCACCCGGATTAACTCCATCCACGCATGCACTATATTTACCAGTCCTGGAAAATGTATTGGAACGTGCAGCCGTCCCCCAATAATTCCAGGGAGGTGCAAGGATTTCACCGGTCCCGGCCGTTTCAAAAGATCCGTTGACAACCTTTTGATTCGTAACAATCGGTTGATCCAGCACATAAACAGCTGCATCATCTATGTATACATTTGTCTGTGACCCCATCTCCCAGAATATTGGATTTATCTGTGCACTACTTACGTTTACTCCATTTACTTTTTCAGGTACAACGGCTACCATTTCCACAGTCGTCCAGTTGCCTGTATAATGCTTGACAATCGTTTCATCAGAATATATTGTACTAAGAGCATTACCGGAGCTATCAAATAAGGTTAGTCCAACACGTGCCCAACTATCTGTCAGTGACCCAACAGGGCTGAAGAAGCGGTATAAAACCCCATAACGCCCAGGCTGTATGGAAAAATTCTGATACGGACCTCCGGGATTCAAACCACTGACCTTTAAACTGTATTGTCCATTTCGGGCATAATCAGTAGAACGTGCATTTGTCCCCCAATAACCCCATGAAGGCGATGTATCCGGGTCAGCCCCTCCCACTTCAAAAGAAGGATTATTTAAAAGTTGTGGTTTGTTTGTTCCTGCAGCATATAAGAACCGGGCATAATCTCTTATTTTCTGGGATGGACTGTCATTGGCAAGCTGTATTAACCGATCCCTCACAGCCCCATTGTCCGGCTCACCTGAAATCCAATTTATCAAGGCTGTAAAAGTTCCGCTTGTCATTCCAAACCATTGATTGGCAATTCTCATAGACTGACCAAGAACAGGATCACCCTTCAAGCCAAGAAGCGGATCGCCGCCTTTGAACTGATTTAAATAATTCAACCGATAATCGGCTGAGTCCATGCTCACAATCGTTTTTTGTAACAAATCTAATGCTTCTGCTGTATTAGCTGGTGCTGCTATAGGCCCCTTTGGTGTATAACTCAATACGGAGGCTTCATAGTACCTAAAAGCAAGCATTAGCAGGTTTGCGCGTTTTTTCTGCTGATCGGTAGCAGCATTTTGCACGACCAGATTCATCAGGTTATTGCTTTGCGCCAGATCATTACTGGTTACCGCCCCCAAATAATCGGCATTATCAAACCTTAGGAAGTTGCTCCTTGGCGATGAATTCTTCCAGTTCGTATACCATTCTGTTTGGAAAATACGCACAGTCCAGAAATCTTCCCAAAGATCATAGTACTGTTTCAAGTAAGGGGCTGATGCAGCACCTACAGCCGCAACACACCATTCACCCATCAAAGCATCCACATCCTGATCAGGGTTCCACTGCAGTCTGGCAGACAGCCACGGCTTGGGTCCTTCGCCAAAGTTCGGAAACAACTCGGCTGTATGCCCTACCACCTTATGTTGGGTTGCGTATAAATAGTTATTGGCCATCCTTGTATTGTAAACCCGTGGAACAAGGTAGGGAGATCCGTACAAATAATCATACCATCCCAATTGGGTAGCTTTTGCTTCCCAATCCAGAGCATGTTGCTTTTGAGCCACTTCTACCGTAGAATCGCTCCAAGCCATCCTGTCATCCGTGATATAAACAATTACATGCGAATTCAAGTCAAATGTCGGAGGGTCATACACATTGGAATATGCCAGCAACCCGAAGTACTTATCCGGATATGTCTGCAATACACCTGCCACAACTGCATTGACCCAGGCGTAATAAATATCTGACATATTCAATTCCCCAATTGAATTTAATATTGGTCCCGGGTATGACGGATGGTTGGGGTCTGCTTCACAAAAGTTGTCACTGTCATTGATACCAAGCGAATAGGATTCAGCTTGCGGATGTGTAGCGAAATAATCATTGATCCTTGATATGGCAGCCGTTATGGTGTCAGGATCTGAAAAACAGGGCTGCCAGTCATCTCCGCCTGTTGGCACTATTCCTCCAGGATAAAACTCGGGGTGTGATGATCCAAAAACTGCAGGGTCGAATAACTTATGCATGTTGTGGTGGTATTTATAACGCTCATGTATTCGATTGAAAGCCTGCCAGTTATCCCATGCAGTTGTATGATATTCAAAAAACTGCCGTGATTTCGTAACCGGTTCCTCCCTCTGCATTCCGAACGGAACCGCAACACTGGAATACTGTGGCACATGTTCCCCATCCGGTCCAGGCATAAGCCATCTGACACCAAAATATTTCTCAAGAAATTCATATACTCCAAACTCCGTACCCCATGCTGTCGGTCCGATAATAGCAATATTATCTGCATTTACGTCGATTATATAGCCTTCATTGTCCAGACAAGCCAGTAAATTGTTAATCCGCGCTTGATCTACTGCCGCACTGGTGCCCACATAAATGCCTGGTCCGGTTCCCTGACCGGGTGTTATTTGCAATTCAACTCCTGTGGACTTTAGAATGTACTCCTTAAGCGTATTTGCCACCTTGACCGTTTGCGCATCTGCATTGGATTCATACCGGATAACCGCTTTCGCAATACCATTTGTCACAACCTCAAAATCGCTTACTGCAAATACATGGGAGCTCCATACAAGAGGAAAGACAAAAAAAACAATACAAACCAATGCCATTAAAAACTTCCTCATACTTTACGACTCCTTTCTTTATTAAATGGACTGTGTTCGTCCAAAATAAACCGGTATGTCTACTTCAGGTACCTTTAAAAGTTTGATTCATTTTTCAGTTGTGAGTTTTCAGGTTGATGCATAAACCATCATATGCAGGACAAATGCCCTCACCTGATAAAGATTTCTCAAGTTCGGCATGACTGGTATGAAGTGTAAGTGCCATATGGGTAAGCAATATGTGAGCATCCTCATTAAGTATGCCTTGCTTTTTTAATGAACTGCTCATAAGACGAATCATGGCAAGACTATTGTGTTCAAATATTCTATAGTCTCCCTCCACTTCCCCAATTGTAGCATCCCATACGATCATATCCAGCTTCGCTTTACACAAGCGCATCCAGGTAGGCTTCAAAAACCATGCCCCATCTGTTGCATAGAGCCATTGTGTTCCCTTTTCATGGAACAAGAAATGCAAAGCCTTTTCTTTAGACCGCTCGACAATATGGTTGGCCTCAAGGGCCTGTATTTTCGTATTGCCAATATAAAAAACACTTCCTGCCTTTAGTGTGTGCGGCTTTAGTCCTTCCATAGCAGGTATTCTTGCCAATGCTTCCCTATGGCCCCAAATATTCAGGCTGCTTTCCGGCCTTCTCATCATAAGAATACTCCCAAGTGTGTCAAGTGACAGATGGTCATTGTGTGTATGGGTAATGAGAATATCTGTTATTTGCTGTTGGTCAATCCCAAAAGTATTCATTGCACCTGTAACAGTTGACCCGCAATCAATAAGAATCCGGTTATCGACAAGCACACTGCTTAATCTGCGCCAGTTCCTGTTGGAAGCAAAATCTTCTCCGGCAGGTATTATCTCAGGCCAGTCCGCCGCACCGGTTCCCAGAAAAGTAATACTGACAGAATCCCTTTCATAAGACGGTCCTTTCATTTCATTCGATTCCACATCCATGTTCCTCCTTATATCGGCCCTACGCGGATAAACTTTCCCGGTATGCAGGTATCTCATGGGATATTACCCGCCTCACCTGCTCAATCTTCCACTGGAGATGCATTGTGTCCGTTACATATTCCATACTTGGTTCCCAGCCTAAACGGGAATCCGTTTCAACAAGCGGTATCGTATTTTCTGCGTTCAAAATTTCCGCTTCTGCAATTATTGACATTTCATCCAGAATCCTATCGATTTTCTCCCCATCCGACTCAATCATCAATTGCATGTTGAGCTTCCACCACTCCTTGACATGAATCACGGTCCTTATACAATTATGGATAAAGCGGCCCAGGTTAAGCATGTGTACACCAATAAGGCATTTTTCTTTTGGTGTAACAGTTAATGCGTTTTCAATCTGTTCTATCCCTTTCTGCCACAGTTCCAGCATTCTATTCAAACTGCAGATTTCCGCATCAATCCGGCAAGGTGCCGGAGTTTGCCTTGGATCGTAAAAAGGCTGATATAATGTAAAAATTATATTGTTGTTATTCACAGCATACCATACGGAAGGCAGCTTTAAGGTTTTGGGTAAAAAGGTTTTTGAAAGGTTCGGATGAAAAATAAGCGGATATGAAGGTCCTATGCGGAAAGGTCCATACTGGTCTTCATTTGTCGGAATATAATAGCGTATCGCATTGCTCCATTCCTGCCATGCTTTCGTAACAAACGGTGCGGCTATTTCTCCAAAATCTCTGCACGCAAGCTGGAATGCCACTTCATCCATATCAGAACGAGGCTCCCAAAAAGCCCATTTTGTCAGCTCACATATAAAAGATGGCCACCAGCCGTAATGATGCGATTCAACAAGTCCTACGAGATTATAATCCTTATGCGCTTTAAGAAGAGCATCATACCTCTTGATCCACTGAAATGGCACTGGTTCATAGGGAACTACCCCAAAGTCCCATGTGAGACCTGCAGTATTGCTCATGGTATATAAACGGATATTACGTTCATGTGCTGCTTTTGCCTCAGAAGCAAAGTATTTTCCGGGTCCTTCGAATGAAATGGTATAATCAACACAGACACTCGTTACATTATCCCTCTTTATCTGTTCGAACATTTCAAATGTTACCATAACCGTTATGTCATCGGGAAGCGAATTTATCAGGGTAATCCGTTCTTCCTCAGGTGCCCATCCCCAGTTGTACGTCCAGAAAACAATATCTGCATCCGGCTTATATTTCCGGATAACCTTTTTAATGATATTGACCAGTTTGGGATAATCTTGGCAGGGCCACCAGCCTGGACTCAGCTTTGTTGGCGGTAATCCAATATCGTCCGGCAAATCATATCTTCTTCCGGTTGTCCTCTCATCCCTGCTTGGGAATTCTATTGATTCTCCTACCAGTACAACACCTTTGGCACGAGGGTATAATTTGAAAATTGAACCATAGATATTTTCATAGAATATTTCGGCGTCCTTTTCATCGGGGTGTTTTGAGCTTTCAATAAGGCTGTACAAATAAACATCAATACCATAGGAATCCGCTCTGATTATTAGGTTATTAATATCCTGATATCCTTTTGATGTTTTATCAATATCTTTTATTGTCAGGGCTATGGCATCGAATCCATTATGAGCAATAGCTCTTAAATGAGTATCAGGGTATTGGTCCATTCCCCAACCGGAATGTACTATCCTCGGTGAAAAAACGGGCTTGCGTACAATGTCCTGGCACCTGACTGCAGGTGCTCCTTTAAGATTCATCACATCTTCAGCATAATAACTTCCATGTGCAATACCTCGTTCATCATTTCCGCATATAATTATATACTGCGGGGTACATACCAAGCGGTAACTTCCAGGTGTTGACAACCCACTCCCCAATTGCTCCATTTCTTCTTTTGTCGTATAAACAATAGCATGCTTGTTTCCTTCAAAAACAGATGGCAAATGATCTACCATTTTTAAGAGCACGGAGGTATTCATACTGGTAAGAAGATAGTCCTGCATATCTCTGGCAACATTGATCACCAAATCGGAAGAGCCTTTTTTTACAACAATCTCCCAGCCTTCGTCAACCATAACCTCCTCATTGTCACAAAATGCATCCTGATTTCTTCTGTTGGGCTTGTGTACCTTGTCAATAAATTTTCTGAATTCATAATTCTTTTCTGTTTTGCCGAAAATACTCTCAACATCTGTCATGAAAGCGTTTCCTCCATTCGCAATATCTCCGGATACTTAATCTTTGAAACAACCTCAACCTCATCCTTGTTTTTACAAGCTGTAATGGAGCCGTCGGGCAAACGGATTTCCGTCTCAATTCCCTTCAAACCTGTAACAGTCAGCCTAAATATTCCATTGGCAGGATTGCGACTCCACGCAATACGGATGAGACCGTACGGAGTAACAATCGTACCTTTCGCCCAGGTAAAAGAGCCAGGTTGCGGTGCAATGCCTATACGTTTAAAACCCGGCAGCAGCGGCCTGACACCAAGTATCTCACATGGGAACTCATATAACGGTACTGAACCCCAAGCATGACAGTCACTGCGCTCCGAGACAGGGTCCTCAAGCCATGTCGTAAGGTGGAGGCTCACTTGATGATGCCATCTGTCCCACAAGCAAAAACTCCGCTCATATACACCTGCAGCAGATAAAGCACGGAATAGGAAAAAGGCAAATGAATAGGACACCTGAAATAGAGACGTATCTTCAATAAGGCGAACCGCCAGATTCTTGGCATTGATCCCTTCAACGATCTCAGACAGGATCGCCCATATTTGTACATGCTGGCTGTATTCCTCAATTCCAGGTGCATCCTGAAACAACTGCCGTTTATCCGACCAGCAGTATCTTTTCACTGCAGCAATGATCCGATTAGCCCGTGTACGGTATTCGGAAGCCGTATCTCCCCGACCTGTCTGTTCATTCAATATAGCAGCTTTTTTCAATGAATCCGCGTACATTAGATTATACAGAGTTAACGGTACATTTTGTCCTTGTGCAGGAACGCCGCAGGAAGCCTTCCATTCAGGGACCCAATCTACGAAAGACCAGTAACACCTTGGCATTGCACCAACCAAACCATCGTCTTTTACCTGCCTCTCAAACCAGTCAAGAACAGCATCGATTCCCGGTCTGCAGTGTCGGACCATCTCCATATCATTCCAATATTCATAATGATCATATATCATCATAACCCAATGTAGCGAAAAACCCGGTATCACCTGACGTACCGAGGACGGATAACAGCTTTGCATGATACCGTCTGGAGAGAGTGAGCTTTGAAAATCATATATTGCCTTCCGTGCCAGCCGGTCATCACCGCTAACCATATAAGTGAATACACATTGAAGTCGTGTGTCCATAATGTATTGAAGCTGCTCATAATATGGGCAATCTATATATGTTTCATGCATACAGCGTTTTAATGTACGGATACTGATATCCCATAAAGGTGTATAGGACTTGTCAGAGCAAGTATATTCCGCCTTCACTTCCAACGGATAGCCGGTTTCGCGGTAATGAACCCGATGCAATATTAATGCTTCGGCTCCCA
>CAZUGK010000088.1:8339-16509 GCA_964619815.1 uncultured Clostridiaceae bacterium
ATGTTCTGAAAAGGAAAGTCTCATAAACCTCCGAGTCACTTTGACTATTCCCTGCAACCTTGTATACCTCGGGATATCCGTATAACATTTTGCCCTTAATATTATCACGGATCCCTTTCTTGCCATCTTTTGCTGTATAAGACTCTGCACACAGAAACGTGATTTCACTTCCACGCCCGTTTTTTATTGCAAAACGCAAAAACCCCGTCATGAGTTCTCCTGCGTCCAATTCCATTGTCATTTTCGCTTCTGGAGGCAAGTGAAGCGGCGATCTGCCAAGCAAAAAGTCTCTCAAATCACTTTCATTTGCTTCACCATCCATACGCATTACTCGTGCAAAGTTCCGTCCCTTCTCAAATGCAAGAGGAATGCTGCGGGCACGTAACTGCTCTTTTTTAATATAACTATCATGGATTGGCTCAACAGGATCTTTAAGGACATCAACAACCTTCCATTGCCGGGATTCATAGTACACCTTCTCCCAACCGTGCGGCACTTTCGCTCCGTCAACATTTTCAAGCCCACCGACCGATGTGTCAGGTCCCTCCTGTAATAAAGTTAAAGACTCATCCTGCAGGCATCTCCATAATCCTCCGGTAGACAACTGTTCAAACACAGACCCATCCTGACCGGTCAAATCCCCCTGCAGAATAAACGCTCCTGTCATGGAACTGAAAATAGCTGACGGTTTTGGCGCTTCAGCACTATAATGCAGTACTTTGGCGGCAAGTACATTTTTCCCGTTTCTTAACTTCGCAGACAAATCAATGGTTTCGTAATAATGGGTACGGAAATCTCCTCGACAAGGACCTGTGCACACCAACTCACCATTAAAATAAAGTTTATATCTGCTATATGCTGAAACATCAATAATAAGGCGCTGACCCAACTGCCCACCCGCACTGAACTCCCGGCGAAAATACACAAGCTGATAGTTTCTTTCGCATCCCTGTTCTATTTCGTTTTTTATCCAGACCCATCTTGCATGCCATACCTTGTTTTCTCCCATAGAAGCCACCTCTTTATGAGTGTCCTGTTTATAAATTAAAGAGTTTTATTGCATTCTCACGTGCAATTTTGTTAAATGTCTCATCACTAATCTTGTTGGCATCCCTTAAGCCAATAAGGAAATCCGCAAGATAAACAGGTGTATCAGGTCCGCATATATCGGTAGCAAACAACAGGCGGTCTTGAAACTCATTAATAAACTTAATGCCGTATTCAGGATCGCGTGCCAAAGCATTCCAGCCACAATCACACGACAAATCTCCATAAAGATTCTCATAACGTCTGAACATAATCGGGACAACACCTTCCTCCTCAATCGGATACCGGGGAAGCCCACCCGGACAGGACCAGTCGGGCAAAAGAATGGCACTGCGGTCGGCCGGAGTACGTAAGCGGCCGATTTCAGCCCAGAAAGCAGGTCCGTGGCCTAAAATTTTCAGCTTTGGATAACGTTGAAGCGTATGCTCAAGATAAGGCAGCCCAACCTCGTCATAGAGCCCAAATATTCCACCAATATGATCCATCATGTCAAAGGTTACCGGCAAGCCTACATCCGCTGCATGCTTGAATAAATTCTGGACCATTGGATGTCCGATATGCATATTCGGCATCACTTCTCCAAGCCCTCTGCAGCCTTTATCCTTATAATAGCGCATAAGGTCGCCAAGCGGTGCATCCGCAGAATTTGTAACCGAACGCGGATCAATATTGCAAAAGGCAAAGAATCGGTCGGGATATTGCTCAACAACCTCCAATATGTATTCATTAGACTGGGGAAGATATATTTCCGGACTAACTATCGGAAGCAGGGCTCCCTTTTCGATTTTTAATTCATTATACCTTTTCAAAAGCTCCTCCGGATTAGAAAAAACCTGATTCCCACCTATGGGTGGGTGATTTTTATACACATGTGCATGACTGTCAATAAACATATCATCTCTCCTATCCAATAAAAATTGTTTTTCCGTTTATGCTCAATAGATTAAAGCCACTGGAGAAAAGGTTTTGAAGTCTCGGATACAAGCCACGCTTCCGGCTCACTATGTAAAATCTCCAATATCCTGTCTACCATTGGTCTGCAACGTATGATGCGAAGTTCCGCACTGCCTACTTGCTGTTTACATACCAAATTCTCCTTTTCCAGCCTTTCTCCCATCTTGATAAAGGAAAAGGATGGCCACCAACCCTGCTGAGGATAAAAAGGTTTGGCCAGATAGTTAAGCATTCTCTCCTTATCTCCTGCAGATGCCTTTTCATAAACCTCCATAAATAACAAGTGTTCTGCATAATGCGCCATAGTGTTTACACTCATCCAAACCCCTAAGAAGCCATACCAAGCATTATGCTTATATAAACGAGCCCATGGACTGTCTTTGGCAAAGGCTGTTACTCCATATGGACCAGGACACCATCCAAAGGTACCATGGGTTGCAGTAATTTCTGCTGCTGCTGCACCTATGGCAGCAACCGAATGAGAGGGGTTATTGCTACGGCATGCATTCCGGTTTAATCGAACGGTTTCACTGATAAGACCGTTGTAGCCAGGCGACAAAGTTACATCAAACTCAAGAAACTGATATGGAGGTTCTGCAGGTGTCCACCAAAAACTGGGTACACAAAGAGTTCCCTCCTTGCCCACAGCGTCCAGTATGCCTTGCACAACACTTTCAGTACCGCCAATTACACTCCCTATAGAGCTCAGAGAACTATGGAGCATGATAATATCTCCCTTTTCTACTCCTGCCCGTTGAAATGTAGCTGTGATTTGCTGCTGTGAAATTTTAATGGAAGGATCCCCTTTCTGAGGAATCGTTCTGCCCTGTAGAGGGCACTCGCTAAGTGTTTCACTATACATATCCTTACTTCCTTTTTGTCGATTTATAATCATTGTCTTTTCAGATAGAATTATCAAAACTAATTTATGTATTTCAAAAGAACCCGTTAGCCTTTTACTCCACCCAAGGTAGCTCCTTCGACAATACGCTTTTGGAATAAGATGAACATTATTATGCACGGTATAATGGTAATAATTATACCAGCCAGCAATGTAACCCAGTCCGATTTATATTGAAGCATCATATTCGCCTGATACATACAAATTCCAATTGTAAATTTGTTGGAGTCTGAAAGAAAGATAAAGGGGTTTAAGAAATCATTATAATAAGCAATAAATTTAAATATGGCAATGGTTACAATGCCTGGCAGGGACAGAGGTACAATAATCTCCTTAACAACTCTCCATATTGATGCACCATCAATAAAAGCACTTTCTTCAAATTCCTTTGGTATCGACTTCATAAATCCACTCAGAATCATAAGGTCAATCACACTCTGCGTCATAGCATAAAATGCAATAATCCCACTTATGCTGTTGGTCAAATGCAATGACCGCATTAAAACATAATTGGGAACAAGCACATTGATTCCCGGTAAAAACAGCGACAACATCATCACACTCCAAATCACCTTTCTGCCTTTCCATTCCAACCTGGTTAGAGCATAGGCATTTAAGGTGGTAATAACAACGCCCAGCAACAAACTGATACCTACAACAAGCAAGGTGTTCAGCATTGATCTGCCAACTCCAAGACTAATCCATGCCTTAACGTAGTTACCCCATTGTGGGTTTGACGGCAGTTTCCATACATCCTGGAAAAACTCAACATTGGTTTTCAAAGATACATAAAAAATCCAAAATATCGGTAATACTATCGTTAGAGCCCACATTAACAAAATTAAACGCCAGAGAAAATCACTGATACCAAATTTCTTCTTCATATCCTGCCTCCAAAGTTAAAACTCAACGGACTCTTCTTTGCCAAATTTATCGACCATCACCTTAAAGCCCACCAATATCACAAACAATAACAAACCAATAGCCGATGCATATCCATAATTTGTAACTGTAATTGTTCTGCCTGCACTATTACTTGCAAAAGCATAACTGAACATATAATAACCGATAACATCCGTTGCTCCCCCAGGACCTCCCCGTGTCAATATCATTATGAGCTCGAAGCTTTTGAAAATGAGAAGTATCATAAGAATTACCGCTATACGTACAATTCCGGAAATAAGCGGTAGTGTTATCGAAAAAAGTCTTCTTGTATTCGTTATTCCATCCAGATATGCCGATTCATAGATTGATTTTGGAATAGAAGTCATTGCATTCATAAATACGATTAAGTAAAAGCTCACATTACACCAGATTAATGGCACCATTACTGCAGCAAGTGCAAACTTCTGTTCCCCGAGCCAATAAAACTGGCCAATATCAATTCCAATCACTCTAATCAGGGAATTAAGCAAGCCAAATTGCCCATCATAAATAAATGACCACATTAAAGCCAGTACTACAATCGACAATACATTTGGAAAGAAGAACAACACTTTGTAAAATCCATTTTCCTTGAATGTCCTGGTAACCAGCAAATCTGCCAAAACGACCGATATCAATATTGTAAACACAGGGATTACTATAGCCATCAGCAGGTTATGGTATAATGCGTTCCACATGAAGGTATCCTTGAACATCATTACAAAATTATCTAAACCGACAAACTTCGGCTTGGACAATCCATCCCACTCAAGCAGTGAATAATAAAGTGACATAATATTAGGGTAAAATGTAAAAAGCAAAAATGCGGCAAAGGTTGGACCAACTACCAACAAAACAAATATATACGTCTCCCTTTGCTTTTTCTGGAATATTTTCTTTTTTGAAATATCTGTTATTCTATCCAACGTCCATTACCCCCGCGTAAAATATTCAGTAAATTACGTAGTAGAGAGAGAATACTCCCTCTACTACAAACCGACTGCACGTCTCTTTATTGTCCTGCCTTGTAAGCATCAATAGCTTCCTTTAGAATGCTGTCAGCCTCTTTTAGAATAGCTTCGGGATCTTTCTTGCCAGTAGCCATCAATGCATTATTATCCTCGATAAGCTTCCCTGCCTTTGCTTTGCTGGGATGTGACAATACAATGTCATTTACATCTGCAGACAATACTGCTTTATTCTTGTTTATGTACTCCAATACTGCCTTCTGGACACTCCCGATTTTTTCAGCCCTGGCAGCGTCATTCATAAAATCTTTTCTTATTGAAATTGCTCCACCTTGTTCCGCAAGCTGCTGTTGAGATTCCAGATTGAAAAGCCACAGATAGAATTCCTTGGCCCACTTTTTATTGAGTTCAGGCTTCTTAGAGTAAATAATGTATTGTTGATCCGCGCCACTCATCAGGTGGATTGATACATCGGCACTATCTGTAAACGGAACACCCATGAAGCCCCATTGAAATTCTGCAGGTGTAGAATCCTTCATCTCGTTTCCTATCCAGTCTCCACTTGCAACCATTGCTACCTTGTGTTGAATTGCCATCATTTGAGACTGGGTATGATTGATTGATATACTGGAAGGATCTATGTACCCTTTCTTTCCCATTTCGCTGATTTGATTCCACGCTTGAATATTTTCCGGTGTAGCATAATAAGGCAATTCATATACCCTATGCTTTACCATATAATCCTTATTTCCATTCACTGCTGCTATTTCATACTGTTTGGGTCTAAAAGCAAACATCTGGTAATCATACATTCCTGCATAAGCAATAGGCGCTATTCCCTTAGCCTTTATATCATCACAGAGTTTTAAAAATTCCGTCCATGTTTTCGGGTTTTTATTCCATCCGTTTTGATCAAAGAGTGCTACGTCGAAAAACAGCCCTCCTACATAGGTTGTCAGGGGTAAAGCATAAAGGTGTTTATCTGCGGCGTACTTGAGATTTCCCACAATACCCGGTGTTAACGCATCTGCCAGCTTCATGCCCGGCGTATCGTATACTTCCCTCTGCAGCAGGTCTTCCACAGGCTCCATAATGCCGCTCTTTTCCACCAATCTCCAATTATATGCAGATAAGTCGAACATATCTTCATCATTACCGGCTGCCAACTTGGTTTTTATAACCTGATCAATCGTTGGTGAATATTGTGTTTCAAACTTTACATTCGGAAATTTTTTAGTAAATGACGCAACACAGTTGTCATACCACGCACGTCCATTTCCCTGTTCAGCAAAACCTACCTTTAATGTAACTTCCTGATCCGTCGGAAGTCCATTCTCAGGATATACCTTCGGCTCTTCTTTTACAGTAGTGCTTTCTTTAGCAGTAGTAACAGCAGAAGTATCTTTTGTTGCAGAGCCGCTGCTTCCACACCCAGCAAACATACTTATTGAAAAGGATAATGCAACAAAAAACGAAAAAAACCTTATTGACCGTTTCATAATAAAAATTCCTCCCTTATATTTAGTAGAAGTTTTCAAGATCAAGTGTAATGTGAGTATCAGCACCATTTAAAATGAATAACTGGCTTGCACATGAAGAACGGGGTTCCTGACCGTGTTAATCACCTCCATTAAAATCAAATAAAATCAAAGAATAATGCATTGCAAGCCTATTCTCATGTTAGAAGCCGCCCATGCTTCTACATTCATTTTGATACCTGGAATACGACGAATGAGTTATCCTTGCTCTAATACCATAACCTAAATAAAGCGTAATTGAATGTTCTTTAAACTTATATTATCACATTAATGAATTAAATTCAATATAAAATATTAAATAATGAACTTTATTGTTGTATTTAAATATCACTATATCCACTCAGATTGATACTGCCAGTTTTCCCGACACTTCGATCCTCCTGCTTACTGAACATCATTGCCACAATTCCCGCTGCACCTGCCAGAATCCAAATGAATACAACAATACTCCAACCATATTTTTGCGAAAGAACACCTGTTACAATCCCGGATATGCCCGCGCCAAGATATATGGAAAAATCCAGAAATCCGGCTACTGAAGATGTCATATAATAATTTTGAGGGATTACAGACGTAAGAATTGAAGTGGCTCCATACAGGCTTGATGAGCAGCAGGAAAGCAATAGAAGGCAGATAATAATATTTGAGCTTCTAAAGAAATACAACATAGCACATGCAAAGACTCCTGTTGCAAACATCAATGTTACTACCGAGGTTTCTTTGCAGGGAAACCTGGTAATAAGCAGCCTGGCTGCAATAATACCCATAAGGTTAAAGATCGGTATCAACAAGGCCATTCCTAAAGCTGACCGCAGGTTTAGCTGAAATGTCTCATAGAGCATCATAGGACCCCACAGACTTATCCCCTCTCTTATAATCCCCAGCGGTATACCCGAAAGGGCAACCAGCCAAAGTTTTGACTTAACCACGGTTTTCACAAATGAATTATGTTCAGTGTTCACATACTCAATAGCTAAGACTGGTTCCTCACTTTCGAGCTGCAAACCAACTTCATGTGGATAGTTTTTAGCCCAGCCGAACCAGAAAAATGAATATATAAGCATAATAACTCCAGGAATCCAGAAGACACCTTCCCAGCCTGTAAAAGGAGCCATTTGTCCAAGGCCTCCCCACGCCAGAACATAGCCAACCACAACAGTTGTAAAAATCCCCAGCCCCATTCTTTGTCTCTGTTTTTGCGAAAACCAGTTCGCAAGCGTTTTCATCAGGGGTCCCCACAAGGTAGACTGGAAATACCCGTTCAATGCCCATAATGTGGCCATTATATAAAAACTTCTGGTGAAGCCAAAAAATATATTGGCAGTAGATGATACCAGCAAACCAACGAAAATGAATTTTCTAGCATCAAATTTGTCTCCCAGCCTTCCATTAATTAATTGTCCAAAAGCATATGTCCAGAAAAATATGCTTCCTATTAAACCCAAATTGGTTTTATTAAAAGCAGTATTGCCTTCCGATACAGGAATAGCGACAGAGAGATTGATTCTGCAAAGATACGCGCAGGCATATACTCCCCAACATAAAAGAAATATTCTTTTTTGCCAGTGATGAATTGATTTATTTTTCATAAATACCTCAGATTAAATTTTTGACTAGGCAATCCGAGCCCTGCTGATAGGGCTGGACCTTAAAACAAAGACATTCAACACTTTACTTTTATTTATGCTAGATAGAGTAATGATAAATGGTATGTTTAATTAAACGAAGCTCAAGAGCTCTAGTAGAGCTCAATGCTACATTTTAAGCGCGAATAGTGTGACTGATTTGAATTACAGCCTTACACTACCAAGAATATCGGATATATCCTCAATGTGTTC
>CAZUGK010000089.1:0-16416 GCA_964619815.1 uncultured Clostridiaceae bacterium
AATAACGTAAAAAGTTCAGTTAAATCAATGGGTAGAGGTGTTTTGCAAACGCCTATTACAATTTTTATTAAGGAGAATGTATAGATGAAATTAGGGATAAACGAGCTTAAGAAAAATTTATCAAGTAAATCTGAAAAAGAGCTTAAGGAAGAAATCATTGAGTTATTTAAGATAAGCAAAGAGGTAAAAGAATATTATGCAATAAAGGTGCTACCAAATGCAGAGAAAGAACTACTTGAAAAGTATAAAGAGATAGTTAGGAAAGAGTTTTTCCCCGAGAGGGGAACCAAGTTTCCAAGTTATTCAGTTCTGAAGAAGGCAATAAGTGATTTTACCAAGGTATCGAAGGATTCAGTTTCTTTAGTTGATTTAATGCTGTTCTATGTAGAACAAGGTGTTGAGTTCACAAATACATATGGTGATATTGATGAGACCTTTTACAATAATATAGCAAGGATGTATGAAAAAGCAATTGATATAATCGTAGGAGACAATTTAGAGGATAAATTTGAAGTAAGATGCAGGAAAGTAATGGAAGATTGCAGTGGTATTGGTTGGGGATTTGAAGATTTTATGGCTGAACTATATTACAGTAGTTTCGAATTGAATGATTAAGCAAGGCTCTGCGGGGCGGCAAATGTCACATAACAAAGCACTTGCGCTGCGGTACGGAGGGCAAGTGCAAGAAGCCTGCGTGCCTTGGGTGTAGGAGCCATTGATCTGGATAAGGGTCAGCAACCACACCCCTTCACTGTAAGCGAAGCTCCGCCAGGGGGTATGTCTTTGCGGGTCCGGTTCAGGGACGTCGTGAGTACGAAACCGTTAGGTGCAATGTGTTGCTTTTTCCGTTATCCGTGGCGGGGATTGATGGAGAGAATAGATAAAAAGAGGTGCTTATGAATAAGAATCTAAATGTAGACATTCCAGAAATCTTAGTCTTAGCCCAAGAACTTCAGAAAGCGAGAGATTATTATAACTCTCGAAACCTTTACAAGAAGTTTTTTGATAATAATCCAAATCATTACTTAAGGTTTAAAGCCTTATTCGAGGTTGCTGATAATTGGTTTCATGAGAAGAAATATTCAAATGCGGAAGTGGCATTTGTTGAGTTCATTAATTACTGTGATAAGCAACAGAGCTTGACAGAACAAGAAAACGATTGGATTAAGTATTATAGGCAGTTAGCTATGAGCAGAATTAAAAATATTAAGCGGATAAATCGGATTTGAATTATCTTTTACTTTTATTTGATTATTATAGAAATAAATAGATAGTCAAAAGAAAATTTATAATTATATAATCTGGGTAGCTGCCGTCCATGGCAGCTGCTGAAGTCAGGGACACCACACTACACCTAACAAAGTGCTCACGCTGCGGCATGGCGGGAAAGAGCAAGGAGCTTGCGTGCCTTGGGTTGCTGTGCTGGATGTATTTGCTCTGGAGCAGGGACAGGGCAATTACACCACCTCACCGGGAGCGGAGCTCCGCCAGAGGGACAGGCTCTGGGGTCCGGTTCAGAGATGCCGTGAGTGCTGGACCGTTATAAGACATTGGAGGCAGAACATCGTATCGGTGTGCTGTAATATACAACTATATGAGATGAAGACTGAAGGGAGAATAAAATGCTAGATAAATCAATTCCATATTTGAATATAGTTATGCAGCGTAAGCCTGGAACACCTATTCCACAGTATGTTCTTCCAGAAGGATTCTCATTTGTACCATTTACAACCGATTCGGAAACGGATTGGGCTGAGATTGAGACTTCTGTAGGCGAATTTGATAGTATATCTGAAGCTTTAGAGTACTTTCAGCAGAATTACCTTTCATATCCGAGTGAGGTGGAGCGACGTACAATCTTCATTCAAACAAGTGAAGGGAAGAAGGTAGGCACTGCTACAGCTTGGTGGAATTATACCGGCGTGCGACGTGATCCCACATTAGAATGGATTGCAGTAAAGCCTGAATATCAGGGAATAGGTTTAGGTAAGACAGTAATATTTGAAGGTATGAAAAGAATGTTGCAGATTGAAGGCGATAGAGATGTCTTCCTACACACTCAGACATGGAGCTATCGTGCTGTAGGCATATACTTACAAGCTGGATTTGAATTTATGAAGAAAGGTTCATTTAGTAGATACGATAACGATTTTGATAAGGCATTACCTTATCTTAAGGAAAAAATGAAATTTGATTTAAGATAGTCTAGTCTTGATGAGGCAAGGCTCTGTGTGTCCGGTTCAGTGATGTCGTGAGTGCGGGACCGTTAGGCGACAGATGGCAGAATAGCCCATGTATCCATGTGCGGAATGAGGAGTGGGGATTAAAATATGTATGAGAATGTATATATAGAAACCGACAGATTAGAAATAAAAAATTTTCAGAGGAGTGACATTGAAATCCTCCAACGGATAGTCAACGATGAAGAAATCATGAAGTATGTTCCGTTTACTGAAGCAAGAAGTTTGGACGAGTGTAATGAGCTTATGGAGCGTATTATTAGTAGATATAGCGAAAGTACGAAGGATTGCTTTAAGGGGTTTCTTTTGTTAGCAGTTTTAAGAGGAACAGAAGAACCAGTTGGTTTTGTAGGCTTATTTCCTGCGACATACGAAATTACTCAGATTGAGTTATTTTATGGAGTATTTGACGATTCGCGTGGAAAAGGGTATGCAGTTGAAATAGGCAAAGCTGTGATTGAATTTAGTTTTTCAGAAGTAGGCACTAATAGAATTATCGCAACAGTTAATGAATCAAATTCAATATCAAAAAGAATAGTAGAGAAGATGGGTATGCAATTTGAATATGTCATTGAGGATGAGGCTGCTAAAGATAGCTCTTATGAAGGGGAGTTGCTATATTCAATTGAAAGAGATAGCTGCTAGCTTTGCCGTGGGGGGATAATTTTTTTGTCACCCTTTGACTCCGGGGTTGCCATACATCGCCTAACAATGTACTCACACTACGGCACGACGGGCAGGAGCAAGGGGCATGCGTGTCTTGGGTTGCCGGATGCACTTGCCTCGAAGCGGGAGCAGGGAAACCACACCCCTTCACCGGGAGCAAAGCTCCGCAAAGGGAAAGCCTCTGTTGGTCCGTTTCAGCAGTATAGTGAACGCAAAGCCTTTAGAGAGCAGGTAATGCAGATTATATAGCGGAAGAAATAGAATTGCCGAAGGGCTTATAAAGCAATATGTTTTTTTCGGCTTAAAATGTGTTAAGCGCTATTTTTATATTGCGAATTGGTAATTTATTGAGAATAATGGATTGTTGAGTTCTGCTAGAAAAGGGAGGAAGCTTATTCATGAGAAAAATCACTTTATTGATTATGATGTTTGTTTATATTGCAGTATTGATTTTAGGTTGCAGCAAAACAAAAAATGACGATGCTTCCCTTAACTTTTCGTTTGACAAGAATGGAAATTATACAGGTTTTTCTGATTTGCCATTAGACTATACAATTGAAGCTGCAAAAAATGACGGATACTTTGTGACACAGAATTCAGAAGTAATTGCAAATAAGCATGTGTGGGATAACTTTGTTGATGCTTCTTTACGCAGAGAAAATACAGGTATTAGAATGGTCAATTTTTACCCAGAATATACTGATAGCCCATATTTTTTAGATTTATTCTATGATGACGGGTATTACTATTTATTTGATTCCAGTTCGGAAAATCAGCAAAAACAGCCATACTCATATCTATTGACGCTGGAGGGGCAATTCGGAAATCCTTCGAAGGCTTCCGGTGTTATTGTACTGACTAATGACGACGTTTTGACTTTTGATAAGGTAATGAGCGTAATGATCTCAAGTAATATGGATTATATAAAAAGTGTTTCTCCGTTTAGAATAGTTATGTTTAAATAAATGATCATGTTCAGCATATCAGTGCAATTTTCATCAGCAGTTGCGCCACAATTTTCATATTATGTACAAGCTTCTGTGCGGAGTTTGTGAGAAATGATGCTGCTTCAAGTGATATTATAATCCTAAGCCGGATATCCTTGTGCCGATTATTTCAGGAACATCACTATGGGCGGAGCTTTTTAAGTGGCATCATATTTAGCCAATGGAGGAGATTTTGTTATATGGTTACTGTTTATACTATGGGCCATAGTAACTTGCCTTTTGAGAAATTTCTCGAATTGATTAACCATGCTGAAATAAACGGGCTTGTTGATGTCAGGAGTGTGCCGTATAGCAGGTTTTACCATCAATTTGACAGGGAAAAGCTTATGCGGTCATTAAATGCTAATGGTATAGCATATTATTATGAAGGAGAACAGCTTGGGGGAAGGATTACCGACGTGGAGTGCTATAAACCAAATCACTGCCTAGTAGAAAAGCTAACATAGCAGAGTTAATTGATTATGAGGAACTAATTAAGCGTCCTTGGTTTATTCAAGGAATTATGAAAGTAGAAGAGCTGGCAGAAAAGCATAATCTTGCTATTATGTGCAGTGAAGAGAATCCTCAGCGTTGTCACAGAAGTATGCTTATTGCAAGGAATTTGGTGGGGCAAGGAAATAAAGTATTACACATCCGGTCAAATGGTAATTTGGAAGAAGTAAATATAGCGGAAGAATATGTTCAATTAAAACTAATATGATACACAATGGTTTTTCCCCAATTTTCAGCTATATTGGGTATTGGTAAAGTGTACCATAATAAATGTGGTTTCTTTTAGACTTTAGCTGCAGCAAGTAATATCTTTATACTGCACATCTGTAGAAAAATGCGACGCTGTCGCATTTTTAAGTCACTAGTCTCCGGTCGCTAGTCGCTAGACCAGGGTAGGGCTTTGAAGGCTAGGTTAGACTACGAATTACTAGCCATACCTATAAGGAATACCCTAATTCTAGAGACTAGAGACTAGTGTCTAGCGACTAAAAACCATGTTTTATTTGAGACGCATCTTTTATCTAAGGTGAAAACTCCTATGCGGAGTTTCAAAACTATTAAGTCCAAGAGAGGCAAATGAAGGAAAGCAATGATTCCCCGAGGGAAGGGCTGTGAGACACTATAACAATTATAAGAATGGAGGGGTTATAAAGCTGGACAAGCAATACTATCTGGATTGTCTCGATAGAGGGACAAGGCTTTATTGGCACACTTTAGGCAAGGCGCGCGGCATGTCGTTGCATACGGGAGGTATTGAATGGGTGATGTCCGTGCCGCGAGGCGGGGTTGAGCGGATTTTCAATATTGCCTGTAAAAGCTCCGGATACATTAAAGCTTTGGGCTAATATTGTAAATACAGCTTTTTTGGGGGAAGACCTTTTTTCTTTTGAACAATTTCAAGACCTGCTGATGCTTGATAGTACATATTTTTACCTTGGCCTGCTTAATGGTCAGCCTGCATCGACTTGTATGACTATAGCAGATGGAGATATTGCTACTGTAGAAATGGTTTCTACATTGAAGGAATATCGCAGGAATGGGTTGGGACAGGCTGTTACTACCATAGCATTTCAGGGGTTGTCTGAAATTGGTGTAAAAACTGCAATTCTCCGTGCTGAAAAAGAAGCTGTGAGTGTGTACAAGCGTATTGGTTTTACAGAGTTTTACAAGAGGATTATTGCAAGTTATGAATGTAAGGAGGGTACATGATGGACGTTTTTAAAGCTGCAACCGAGTTAATGAAGGAACAATTAGGACATGATGTGGTAATAGCACTTGCCACTTGTACTGAGAATGGAGTAAATGTTAGGAATGTAGACGGATATTATAAAGAAGGCTCCGTTTATGTCGTGACACATAATGCCTCTCAGAAAATGAAAGAAATTGCTAAAAATACAAATGTGGCAATTTGTAAAGATTTGATGTGTGCGCAGGGCATAGCTGAAAACCTTGGCAGTCCGAAAGAGGAATCAAACAGGGAATTGCGCGAAGAACTAAGAAAGATATTTGTCGCATTTTATGACCGGCATGTTGATGAGAACGATCCTGGCACATGCATTTTAAAAATTACTTTAACAAGTGCTGGTGTGTTCAGCAAGGACACAAAATATATTATTGATTATAAAAATGTAACAGCGGCTGCAACGCCATTTGTAAATGATATAATTTAAAAATATGACCATCTAAAGTTCCCTATATGGCAAGTGCCCACCTGTTAGATACTATTCGAAGAGTTTGACCGTATTTTAAATGTCTGTTTGAAGTAAGTTAGGAGGTACATACAATGGCAATAGAAATCGATAAAGAAATTATCAGATCAGATGAAGATGTTCTTACTATGCTGGATGCTCTTCTTCAGAAGAGGGATGGAGAATGGTGGGATAATTTTTACTCTGACAGAAATAAGCCAATTCCATTCTTCACTAATGGACCTGATGAGAATCTTGTATCATATTTGGATAAAGGATTGATTGGGGGAGGAAGAGCTCTTGATATTGGATGTGGAAATGGAAGAAATTCAATATATCTGGCAAAGCAGGGGTTTGAAGTTGATGGTATTGATTTTTCAAGGGCTTCCATTGAATGGGCACGTCAAAGGGCGAGCGAGGAAAGTGCAGCTGTAAACTTCATAAATCAATCCATCTTTGATTTTTATATGAAAAACAGCGGCTACGATTTTGTTTATGACAGCGGCTGTTTGCATCATATTAAGCCGCACAGGAGAACCCAATACATAAGAAGGATTGCAGATATTTTAAAGCCGGGAGCTTATTTTGGACTTACTGCTTTCAATTTGAAGGGTGGGGCAAATATCTCTGACTATGATGTCTACAGGGACTTTTCCATGCATGGGGGAATTGGTTTTACAGAATTTAAATTAAAGTCAATTCTAAGTCCATATTTTCAGATAGTTGAATTTAGAGAAATGAAAGAAATCAGTGAAGACGGTTTGTACGGAAGGGCATTTTGCTGGACAGTGCTGATGAAGAAAAGATAGTAGATGCTATATGACAGCTCATACAATAGTAGTCACTGATGGCGTCACAGCGTCAAGTTCTATTGAATGATACATGGATATAAAGCTTGAATAAGAAAGCAAAAAATTAGGAGGAGTGGAAAAATGATTCAGTCAATTGTTCACATAGCCTTAGTTGTGAAAGATTATGATGAGGCAATAGAGTTTTATACAAAGAAGCTTAATTTTACATTAGTAGAAGATACTTATCAGCCTGAACAGGATAAAAGGTGGGTAGTAGTATCTCCCCCCGGATCAGCCGGTACTACATTATTACTTGCAAG
This sequence comes from uncultured Clostridiaceae bacterium, assembly GCA_964619815.1. Lineage (GTDB taxonomy): Bacteria > Bacillota > Clostridia > Lutisporales > Lutisporaceae > BRH-c25. The sequence goes on from CAZUGK010000089.1 coordinate 7,205, forward strand.
AGCATCCAAACCTGAACAGGAACCATTTATAGGCAACCAGACAGGTGGCAGGGTTTTTCTGTTTTTAAACACTGATGATTTTTGGAGAGATTATAATGAAATGATCTCAAGGGGAATAGAATTTGTGAGAGACCCAAAAGAACAAGCGTATGGGATGGTTGCGGTATTTAAGGATTTATATGGGAACCTATGGGATTTGCTGGAGCTGAAGGAAGATCATCCGATCATGAAACGAATTAAGTAGTTGGTTTAGTTCATCACAATAGTTTGCAGGCTATGTAGGGCATACAAAAAAGGGGGGAAGGCTATGCGGATTTGTATTTTATTTGGCAGCCTGAGAAATAACAGTAACACAGCATTGCTATTACAGCCATTTATGGATGAGCTGAAAGGACTTGGTACGGAAGTTGATATTCTAACAATCAAAGACATGCATATTGAACCATGTACAGCTTGCTGGACGTGCCAGAATGTGTTTGAAGGTCCAGGCTGTCCTAAGAATGACGATATGAATAAGATTTATGAATCTGTCTTGAAATCAGATTGTATTATATTTGCAAGCCCTATTTATTCATGGTATTGTACACCACCAATGAAGGCTGTCATGGACAGGTTGGTTTATGGGATGAATAAATACTATGGTGATACAGAAGGCCCTTGCCTTTGGGAAGGGAAAAAATGTGCCCTGGTTACTACATGTGGTTATGAAATAGAAGCTGGAGCAGGTGTTTTTGAAGAAGGTTTAAGGAGATATTGCAAGCATTCCAACCTGCATTATCTTGGTAAGCTGGCGGCTCGAGACATTGACGGAAAATCATATTTTAAAAGTGAAACTGTAGTTAATTCCGCTAGGGATTTTGCCAATAAAGTGTATAATTCACTTTTGTAGAAGGGAAGTGTACCATATGGTTGATAAAGAACTTTTTGTTGATGAAAAGTTAGAATCCACCACTGATGATTTACCCGGAGATAGTACAGAAGGCTGCATGAATTGTGAATTTAATGAGTATAGGGACGGTATAAGCAATTATTGTTCAGAGCATGAAAAATACGTTAAGGACTGCGACCCTCCATGCAAGGCTTATGTAGAACAGGGTTCATATTAATGTAGTACTGCAAGTATATATGATACCGGAAATGAAATGAATGCAGGTGAAATACTTGAGTTCAGTAAAAACATAAGCATGCAGGAATTGCGCAAATACAGAATTACTGTAGGCAGAAGAACCAGAGAGATTATTCAAGGATTTAAGCCGGCTGACTTAAAGAGAAAGTTTGATGCTGCAGCTCTTAAGAAGATTTTTGACATAGGTGCGGTTTCAAAGGACGATGCAGCAAGCTGGCTTGTAGATTTTTGGGGCAGGAAGAATGTTGCAGGAATCTTATTGATGCCTGTTACACGCCATCATGCAGTACATATAAATGAATCCATAAGCGCCAAGAGTAAGGCCGGTTCAAAACACAAATAGAAAGTTTACCGGAGTTAACAGTACGAGTCTATGTAGGACATCTAACCGTAATTTGCAATACCTTGGTCTACTTTATATGCCTATAGATATATATGCTATGTTATGATGCTTTGGGGGGGGTAGTAAAATGACCGAGAAAGAACAGCTTACATTGAATTATTTGAATACATACGGATTATTGCTATGTAATGAAAATAAGTATTTGCCAAGTTTATTTGATGTTGGAGGTGATTGGGACTCAATAGTATCATTGATTGAAAAAAGAGAAGCATTTTATTGCAAAGTATATAAAAAACGTACATGTTATCTTTCAAGAGAATTATATTTTTTGCTCAAAAGATATAAGCAGAGCATTTAAATATTCCCGCTTCAAGTATAAATATATATAACTTCTTATGTGACAACGGACCGTCAGATACAGAAACAATAAAGAATGCACTTATGCTAAGCAAAAAAGAATTCAATGAAGCCTTTGACATATTATTGGTGAGAATGTTGGCAACAGCAGTCAAACGGGGGAAAACCCTTGGAGAGACGTGGTGCACCTTTATCTGGGGAACATATGCTGATTGGGAAAAAGGGGTGCAGCCTGTACCTGCGGTGAAAGAGGACTATGACCGGTTATTTGAAATTCTGAATTTAAATTTGACAGATAAGGAAATTCTTAAAATCATCAGTTGAGTGTCAGACTCTCATCCGGTTTGACTTTTTCGGACGGATCATGAGACGGAGCATATGAAATGACATTATTTATGGGCGTTTAAGCGATAAAAAAAAAATTGGGGGATATGATTCAGATAAATAGTGGTGGAAAGGGGGGGTAATAAGTGCCAGACATCAGAATCCAGAGATTAATAAACAATCTTAAATCAAGAAATATTGATGCTTTCTTTTTAGAAAGCTTTAATGAAGTAAATGATAAGCTTCTGCAGATGATACCAAGTGATTGCACCGTAGGGGTGGGCCATTCATCTACCATTCAGAACACGGATATTGTACAGAAGCTTATAGAAAGAGGAAATACTGTCTTTGATAAGACAATGGCAGTGAGTAAAGAAGAGAGCAAACAGCTAAAGAAAAAGGCCTTGACCGCTGATTGGTATATTACAGGCACAAATGCAATTTCTTTGGAGGGGCATATTGTGAATGTCGATCATAGCGGAAATCGAGCAGCTGCTATGGTTTATGGGCCTGATAATGTTGCAATTGTGGTGGGTATCAATAAGATCGTTGACACTTTAAATGAAGCAATATCCAGAGTTAAAAACATTGCATCCCCTTTGAATGCGAAAAGAGCAGGCTTCAATCCGCCTTGTGCAGAATTGAATAGATGTGTTGATTGCAGGTCGAAAGAGAGGGTATGCAATAGCCTGGTTATTATTGAAGGGCAAGAAGATGCAGGTAGGATGAAAGTGCTTATCGTTAATGAAAGTGTGGGGTTCTAGGAGGCTTAAGACTTTACAGTTTATGGAAAGGGGTTAGCGGGATGAGAAAGTTAATAATTATTTTTACCATGGCTATATTCGTTTTGTTTTTTACATCATGCGGCAGTGCTGCTATTACTAATACAAACATAATTTCTGAAGCTAAGTTGACAGACAGAGAGAAAACTTTGCTGTCAGTAGGAAGTAACAGTTATTATGTATTTGATTATAAAGTTGACAACAAATTTAAAAGGGTAGAAGTGTGGATTGACAGATATGAGCATGGAAAAAAGGTATCGGGCGGCGGCAGGATATCAACTAATCTCTCAGAAGCTGATGAAGGTATGATTATTGCTGCAGTAAGAGGAAATGGAAATCTGGCAAGCGAGTGGACATTGGCAATAAGTTCGGGAGGATCATTGAGTAAAGCAGAATCAAATCTGCAGTACGAAGTTAAAGGGGACTTACCGTTTTCTTCAATAAAGTCAGCCAATAGATCAAGAATAAGTATAGAAGACAAAGAGATTATACTTGCAAATGCTTGCTACAAAATATCTCAAGGGGAGGAATCAAAGCTTTTTTCACTTAGTGAGGAATTTTACAATAACCCGGAGGCACATATGGAAGAAATAGCAGGATATGACCTGGTTTACCTGCTAAAGTGCAAGTTTTATAATACGGAAATATAGTCTCAACATATCAGGATAAATTAGTTTTATATCGGATGGCTGGTTAATAAGGAAAGGAAGAAACTGGTTTGCCGGTTGTTGAAACGTGATGTCGGGATTATTGAATAGTCCCGACTTTTTATATTTGAAGGGGAATTGGAAATTATCATACAAATAGAGGAGATTTTTCATATTGGAACATTTAAATAGAAGGCCATATATCGTATAATGAAATAAGTACCAAGCAAATACTGGCATTGAACTTCAAGTTGGACAATGCAAGAATTGAAAGAGGGGTGTTGCATGAAACCTGCATTAATTGTTATAGATATGCAGCATTACTTTTTTAGAGAAATATTGCCTGAAATAGAAGTCAATGAAAATGAAAGGGTACTTTATGGGAATGAAAAAATATAACGAAGTGACTTGCGAAGCCGCTTTAAATAAACTGAAAAGACGTGTACCCTATAGTTGGGATTTGAATATTTATCGTGGGTGCGAGCATGGCTGCAAATACTGCTATGCTATTTATTCACACCGGCATATGGGCTCTGATGATTATTTTGGAGATATTTATATAAAGACAAATGTTGTTGAGCAGCTTGAAAAACAACTCAGAAGTCCTAACTGGAAGCGGGAAATCGTAAATATCGGCGGCGTGACAGATAGTTATCAGCCGGCAGAAGAACAATATAAGCTTATGCCGGAAATTTTAAAGCTGCTGATCAAATATAAAACACCGGCAATTATTTCGACAAAGTCTGATCTGATATTGAGGGATTATGATCTGATTGATGAATTGTCAAGGCTTACCTATATTAATGTAGCTGCTACAATTACTACTATGGATGAAGAAATCCGGAAACTGATTGAGCCAAATGGAGCGGCATCAAACAAACGATTTGAGATGCTAAAAGAATTTAGAAAAACCAATGCTTCGGTTGGTCTACATGTTATGCCGATTATTCCGTACCTTACAGATAGCTTTAAGAATATAGATTCACTTTTCATTAAGGCAAAGGAAAGTGATGTACACTATGTTTTGCCCGGGACTCTATACTTAAGAGGACAAACGCGAACTGTCTTTTTTAATTTTATAAAAGAAAAATTTCCCCATCTGTATGATAATTTATTGATGCTATATAAAACCGGAGGAGCGGACAAGGAGTATAAAAATCAGCTATATCAAATGGTGAATGAGCTTAGGGATAAATATGCTCTATCAAGCAGCTATACGAAGCCAATGAAAGAAAAACTAGGCCAAATGGAATATACACAGTTGTCGCTTTTTAGTTGACAGCAAGTGCTGCGGGGAGTAGTGTATAAAGGTCTGCTTCAGGGCAGCGTGAGCGAGGAAGGCTAGGTTGTATTTCCCATACAGTTAAAGAGAGGTGCGTTCCCTTTGAAAAGGATTGCTATTGTTGGTTCGGGTGGAGCCGGAAAATCAACTCTTGCCCGTAAAATTGGAGAGTTAACTGGTTTGGAATTATTCCACATTGACAAGTTGTTCTGGAAGCCTGGTTGGGCACATATATCAAAAGAAGAGCTTGAAGAGAAAATCCGAGAAGTTGTACGCTTTGACACGTGGATTATTGACGGCAACTACAGCAGCACAATGGAACTAAGATTCACAGCTGCTGATACCATAATATTTCTGGATTTTCCTTTATGGTTGTGTTTATGGGGTATTTTCAAGAGAAGATTCATGTATGCTGCCAGGACAAGGCCTGATATGACAGAAGGCTGTAATGAGAAGATAGATTGGGAATTTTTCATCTGGGTTCTTTCTTTCCCTTTTAAGAGGCGAAAAGAGATATATAAGAAGCTTCAAAAGTACACGCAGGGGAAGACCGTTTATGTTTTCAAAAAACGGAGAGAAGTAAACAGCTTTATTACTAAGTTTCAACTTTAAGATGAAGGGATTTTATATAAGTACCTGAAGATTAATGGAAAATGGCAGGACCATATACGTATGGTTTTGATAAATGAAGAGGTGTGATAATAGTTGTAATGGTCTCGTGCCAATGGGTTGTTGAATTATATTATGTAAGGGAGGTAATTGTATTATGGAAAAAAGACTCTTTCAATCCCATTCTGTATTCCCAACACCTGATATTGACAGGACATCAGATTATTATGAAAAAGTTATGGGATTTAAAGCAGTAAAGTATATTGATGCAGCTGAACCGCACGCTTGCTTATATCGTGATGATACCGAAATAATCTTAACTATGACAGCTGCTCAAAGAGTCATACCAAATCGTGAATTGTATGGTTATGGATATGATGCATATTTCATCACGGACGAACAGGAAAAGCTTCAGCAGGAATTTGCAGAAGCTGGAGCAAATATCGTCCGTCCACTGTTTCATACCGATTACCATAATACTGAATTTGTAGTAGAAGATATTGACGGCAGATGGATAGGGTTTGGAATTAAGGGGTAAGGCGGCGCAATAAAGCCTTTGAGGGAAAATGATGGAGGCTTGAGAAATTTGCATCAGTCTCTACTGAATAGAAATGGAGGGTTAAAATGACCAGAAATGAGTTAATTGATTATTGCAGGAACAAAAAAGGGGTAACGGTTGAATTCCCTTTTGACAACACTTGTATGTCATTTAAGCTTATAAGTAAGTTTTTCGCATTTATCGATATTAAAAATGAAAAAAACGCAATCAGCTTAAAATGTGACCCTTGGCTTGCAGTTGCATTCCGGGAACAATACGAAGGGGTAACGCCGGGATACCATTTGAACAAGAAGCATTGGAATACAATTGATGCAGATTCGGATATTCCAAAAGAGAAAGTGCTGGAAATGATAGATATGTCATATGATTTGATTTATAAAGGTTTAAAAAAGCAGGAGAGAGAAACATTAAGAGATTCTGATCAAACCTTTTAGGGACGGGAGGATTTCATAAATGGATAAAAGGTCAGGTGAAAATAGAATAAGCCTTATCAAAGGAGATATCACAAAGCTTGATACAGATGCCATCGCGAACGCAGCAAACAGCAGCTTGCTTGGCGGTGGGGGAGTGGACGGAGCCATTCATAAAGCCGGCGGACGGCAAATACTCGAAGAGTGTATGGCTATAAGAAATAAGCAAGGTGGATGCAAAACAGGCGAAGCGGTCATCACCAGTGGAGGACTGCTGAAAGCAAGGTTTATAATACATACTGTCGGCCCGGTATGGAATGGCGGCAGCAATGATGAGGACAGACTTTTGGAGAACTGTTATGTCAATAGCCTAAAGTTGGCAGAGGAAAACAAAATAAAGACGATTGCCTTTCCTAATATAAGTACAGGAGTATATAGATTTCCCAAAGACAGGGCAGCAAGTATAGCAGTGGCTGCAGTAAGTAATTATCTGAGCAAGAATGAAAGTATTGAAAAAGTTATATTTGTTTGCTTTGATGAAGAAAACTATCAACTATATTCAAACTTGATATAATCCCTTGTTCTATGGTAATCAGGTATAATAGTATAGAGATGAATCGGTGTGATTACAATTGAACAAGATGGACAAGTATCAAGCTTCAGGGCAGTCGGTATAGCCATATATGAAGGATCTTACCAATGTACTGCAGAGAATAGGAGTAGAAAGATGGATAAATATATTGTTAGCGTACTGACCGAAGATATGGCTAAGGAAATATGTACATGGAGGTATGAAGGAAATTACTCCGTTTACAACTTTTCCGATTGGGAAGAAGTAGTTAAGAGCGGTTGGAATCTAGCAGTCAAAGAGGAGAGAGAAAGAGAATTTATTGGTATTAGCAGAAATGACGAGCTATTTGCTTATGGACGGATGCATCTTGAAAGCGGGATTTGCATTCTTGGAGTAAGTTTGAAGCCTTCACTGTGTGGGCAGGGATACGGCAGAGATATTATGAAAGTCTTAATTGATGAAAGCAAGTTAAGATATCCGGATGCTAAGATTGGACTTGAGGTAAGAGCTTTCAATCAGAGGGCAATTAAATGCTATGAGAGCATTGGCTTCGAAATAAAATACAAGCATATTAGGAGTATGGACACAGGAGATGCTGAATTCTATTATATGGAGTATTCAGAGAGGGAGTTAAGATGATAAAATGTGTGGTTTTTGATATTGATGGAACGCTTCCCGAACCAATCCTGAAGCTCCTGGAGATATCGGGGGAATAAACCGGACGATATACTTGCTATGTTTCTTAACAAGTAAAGCTTAATAACTATTTTTCAGAGCTGGCTAAAAGAAAAGGGGCGGTTTTAAGCTATCTTCAGCCATAATGATGTAATATCTGATATAATTATGGGAAGATATTGGCCGCTTAATATATAGAGGGGAAAAAGAAAATGGAACAGATAAGCTTGAGAAATGGAGATACGGTTGTAATCAGAAAAGCAAAAAAGGATGATGCCAGAGCATTAATTGAATATGTTGAAACAATAAGCGGGGAATCTGACTTTATGACCTTCGGACCCGGAGAATTCGGGATGAGCATAGAACAGGAAGAGAGCTTTCTTGATAGTGTAGCCGGACAGAAAAATGCTATTTATTTAATTGCCGTAGCCGGGGGTAGGATAATAGGAAGCCTGAATTTTTCTTGCGGGGCAAGGTCAAGAATTGCCCACACCGGAGAATTTGGCGTCAGTGTATTAAAGGAATACTGGGGTAAAGGAATTGGAACAGAACTTATCAGATATCTTATAAAATGGAGTAAAGAGTCGGGCGTGGTAAGGAAAATAAACCTGCGGGTGAGGACTGACAATACGTCGGCAATCCGCTTATATAAGAAGCTTGGCTTTGTTGAAGAAGGAGTAAAGACAAGAGAATTTCTAATCAATGGCAGGTTCTATGATTCTATGCTCATGGGGCTGGCTGTTGATTGATAAGATTTACTGTTGCTTACTATACTTTACTATGTTATAGTAAAAAAAGAAGAAAATGGAAGATTTGGGAGGCCGTAAAAATGAAATCAATACTGTTGAAAGAAAAATCAAAAAAGAATATTTTACGACCCGGGGCAGGAACTAAATAGTATCTGTTTTGTACAGCAGTCGCGGGTTAATACATCCGTGACTTTTATATAGTATAGTGCTTTTGCATTGTGATAAAGGATCATGGATTGCCATGGTCTTTTTGATTGGGAGGCGGTTATAAAGTGGAAGATTCGGATAAAGAAGAATTAATATATATTTACAGCAGGTAATAATCTACCTGGCAAAAGGAGGAGTTTACTTTGACAAGACAGACCAGAGCAGATTTGATGCTGTTTGCAGTTACGGTTTTTTGGGGATCATCATATATTCTTACCAAGCTTGCACTCGACGTTCTTCAGCCCTTTAACCTTACAGCGATCCGGTTTATTATTGCGTTTGCAGTATCTGCGCTTGTGTTTTACAAGCACATTATTAAGGTTGATAAAACAACAATAAAATATGCATTGATTCTGGCAGTGATTCTTTTTGTTATATTTGTTGTGCAGTCTTTTGGCTTGCAATACACTACCGCTTCAAATGCAGGATTTTTGATAAGCTTGGCAGTAGTATTCATACCGATATTTGCACATTTTTTCTTGAAGCAAAAAATTGAAAGAAAAGTGGTCATAGGGGTATGTATCGCTCCGGTCGGTATTGCATTGCTGACCTTGAACAGCCAATTGAGTAT